>CAZFTY010000141.1:0-6380 GCA_964521835.1 uncultured Microbacter sp. | reverse complement strand
TGTAATTGAGCGTAAGCGCTATCTTCGCTGATTGCACATAAACTATCCGCTTTCGACAGATAGAATTTGTCATGCGACGATGTATGCCGACATGCTGAAAGCATACAGCAAAGCAATCCCAAAAACAGAAGTCTTGGAAGCATATTATTTGGTTAGTAGTTCAAATATCCTATTCAAAGGATCAGGCTGTTATACAATAAGTATACAGCAATCAGGTACAGTATAATCCAATAACAAACGTACGAAAAAACTCTGATATATAAAAATATCAAATGCAGAATCGATTCTCCTATTTGTCGTATCTTTGTACAAAGCAGAAACTGAATTGCACCTCATGCAGCGAATAATGCGTTGTCTATTGAAAAGCATTCGGTGTTGTTGAATTTTATTTACAAATCATCTCAATGGAACTCTCAGACTATTTATTGCAGAATCGATCGCGTATTTTTGACGAATTGTTTTCGCTTATTGCTATTCCTTCGGTCAGTGCTCAAAGCGAACATCAGGCCGATATGTTGCGCTGTGCCCAACGGTGGCAGGAACTTTTATTGCAGCTTGGAATGGAAAAGGCCGATGTGATGTCCACCGACGGTAATCCGGTGGTTTTTGCCCGGAAACAGGTGGCTGATAACCTCCCAACGGTACTGATCTACGGACATTATGATGTAATGCCGGTCGAGCCGCTGGAATTATGGAAGAGTAATCCGTTTGAGCCCGTGATTAAAGAGGGTAAAATATGGGCGCGTGGCGCTGATGATGATAAGGGTCAGTCGTTTATGCACGCCAAAGCGGTAGAGTATCTGCTAAATGAAGACAATTTACCTTGTAATGTGAAATTTATTCTGGAAGGGGAGGAGGAGATTGGTTCCGGAAGCCTCGAAGCTTTTTGCATGGCAAACCGTGAACTGCTAAAGGCCGATGTTATTCTGGTGTCCGATACGAGTATGCTGGCAGAAGATTTGCCGAGCATAACGACCGGATTGCGGGGACTGGCATACTGGCAGGTTGAAGTAACGGGGCCGTGTCGCGATCTGCATTCGGGTATTTTCGGAGGAGCGGTGGCAAATCCGATAAACGAATTATGCAAACTGATTGCCACTGTCACTGACCATCAGGGGCGTATTACGGTACCGGGTTTTTACGATGATGTGGAAGCTGTTTCGGATACTGAGAGGGAGGCTATGCGGAGAATTCCTTTCGATGAAGAGGCTTATAAAGCGTCTTTGCAGGTAAAGCAGGTGCAGGGCGAAGTCGGCTATTCGACTCTTGAACGGACGGGAATACGTCCCACATTTGATGTGTGTGGCATTTGGGGCGGATATACCGGAGAAGGTGCTAAAACGGTGTTACCTTCAAAGGCATACGTCAAGCTTTCCTGTCGGTTGGTGCCGCATCAGGATCATACAAAAATCGGTTTGCTGATGAAAAATTATCTGGAGAGTATTGCGCCGGAATCTGTTACCATTGATGTGCATCCCATTCACGGTGGCGATAGTTATGTCTGTCCGGTCGATATGTTTTGGTATAAAGCTGCCGAGGCAGGCTATACCAAGGCCTTCGGTAAACAGCCCTTGCCTGTACGGCGTGGCGGAAGTATTCCTGTGATTGCTACTTTTGAAAAAGTGTTGGGTATCAAAACAGTACTGATGGGATTCGGATTGGAGTCGAACGCCATTCATTCACCAAATGAAAATTTTCCGGTCGACATGTTTTTCAAAGGCGTTACGGCGATTGTGGAATTTTACAACCAGATAGGTATTGCCAACAGGTAAAGCGCTTTACTGAAAGGTTTTGTTTTGAATCGTCGGGTTGTCAGAATAACGGTTGATAGCTTCCGTTATGTGTCGTATATTTTTGAGTGTGCTCATCGATAAATCAATAAGTATCGATTCGTAAGGCGGTTGGCAATGAAGCGTCAGAATAGCGCTTTTAGAGATGCTCTCGAACGAATAGTCATTGATATCCGACCATGAGATAAGTCCGTGTTGGGCAGTCAATGCACCTTCCCGATCCATGCGTAGCAGCGTTTTGATATAAAAAGATTTGTAAAGCATGATGCACCCGACGACAGCGAGCAGAGTGCCTATCAGAGTCACAACGGAAACAAAGCGGGGGGTAAACAGCAATAGAAAAATGGCAACAGCCGCTGCCCCGCATCCGAGGATAAGAAATTTGGATCGTGATTCCTTCACCTCAAAACAATTTTCAGGCCTTGTTTCCGATAAGTTGTTATTCATACACAAAAAATGAACAACAAAGTTACGTTATTTTTTTCGATTCCTTTTTTGTCGTACTTTTGCACCGCTTTTGAGCATATCCTTAATCTGACCGCAATACGTCATGAACCGTGACAATTTATATATGTGTCGTAATTAATTTGGCTTTTAACTGTGTCATTGCGGCACATCTACTACATGCAGAATATTTTCAAAAAATCATATCCTTTTAATGATGATCTGAGTTACAACAGCAAGATCGTCTTTTTTATCAGTATCGTTGTACTTGGTTTCTTGTGGCTTTTTCAGCCCCTGAACATAAGTTTGTTGGCTCCCAGGCCAAAGCTTTACCTGATAGCCGGAATATCCATTGTTACTTTTTTGTCTCTGAGTTTTCATCTTTTGTTGTTGCCGTCCTTCTTTCCCAAATTTTTTGCGTCGTCAAAATGGAGCATCGGGAAAGAGATATTGTGGGATGTGTGGATTTTGTTTACGATTCTGGCTTCTTACTTTATTCTCAACAATACGCTGGGAGTATTGAAATTCGGATTTGATCTGGTGGTGAAACTTGTATTGGTGGCCGTTATCCCGATTACGTTGGTTATTGTTCTGAACCATAATAAGATGCTGCGCTCTCACCTGAAGGTGGCCGATGAACTGAGCAAAAAGCTGAAAGAACATAAACTGCTTCAGGATAAGGTGATCTATTTTAATTCGGACTATCAGAAAGATAGTCTTGCGGTCAAAGTAAGCCTGTTGCTGTTTATCCGTTCGGCCAACAATTATGTCGAGGTGTTCTGGAAAGAAGGCGAAGGTATAAAAAACCAGATGATACGTTGCAGTCTGCTTTATGCCGAAAACCTTTTGAAGGAGTATAAGTTCATAGTAAAATGCCACCGTTCGTACCTGGTAAATATCAATTTTATCGACCGTATCGAAGGAAATTCTCAGGGCTACAAATTATTTGTCGAAAATCTTTCGTCTCCGATTCCGGTCTCCAAACCTTCCGTCTCCAAGCTTCAGGAACTGATTTGATCCTTTCTCTTTTTTTATTCGGGGCATTGTACGGAGTGTTTCTATGGGGTTGAATATAGAATATTCGCCCCTAAATAAGCGAAACTCGTCCCTAAACCGAACATTTGCCCCTAATTTTCACTGATCGCCCCTAATTTTTCAGCGGGAGAGTAACTACCTCTACTTTTACATCAAAATTTCAAAAACAGTTATGAGACCATTGAGAATAGGGGATATTGAGGCACGTTTGCCCATAATACAAGGAGGAATGGGAGTAGCCATTTCGATGTCAGGTTTAGCATCCGCGGTTGCCAATGCGGGCGGTATCGGAGTTATTTCCGCCGCAGCCATCGGTATGACCGAACCGGATTATATGCGCAATTACCGTGCGGCTAACAAAAGAGCACTACAACGGGAAATCAGAAAAGCACGAAGCCTTACGGACGGTATAATCGGAGTCAATATAATGATGGCACTTACCGATCACGATGCATTGATTCGGGTGGCCATAGAAGAGCAGGTTGATCTAATAATTATGGGAGCCGGTTTGCCTTTGCATATTCCGGGCATGTTGGCCGAAGCCGGCTTAACGGATTTTCATACCAAACTGGCGGTTAAAGTCTCTTCCGGCAAAGCAGCCAAACTTATTTTTCAATACTGGGCAAATAAATATAACCGGATTCCTGATGCCGTTGTGGTGGAAGGACCTTTGGCTGGTGGTCATCTCGGATTTAAGGCCGATGAAGTGGAGGGCGATGTGGTGCCCTTACGTCGGTTGATAGAAGAAACGGTGGCTGAGGTGAAAATCTTTGAGGAAAAATTCGGAAAAGAGGTTCCGGTGATAGCCGCTGGTGGAGTTTATACCGGAAAAGATATGTATGATATTATGCAGGCCGGTGCCAAAGGAGTCAAATTCGGTACCCGTTTTGTGACCACACACGAATGTGATGCGGCTTTGGCATTTAAGGAAACCTATCTGGCCTGCAAGCAAGAAGATATTACCATTATCAAAAGTCCCGTGGGATTACCCGGCAGGGTTGTACGTAACGCGTTTGTAGACGAAATTCTGAAGGGAAATACCAAACCATTCAAATGTGTATGGAACTGTCTGAGTTCGTGCGATTACAAAAAAGCGCCCTACTGCATTGCGTTGGCGCTCTATAACGCGTCGCAGGGACGAATGAACGAAGGATTCGCATTTACAGGATCGAATGGCTACCGGGCAACGAAAATTGTCGCTGTGCAGGAAGTTGTAGATGAAATTATAAACGAATATAACGAAGAGCAAGCGAAAGTAATCGCTGATAGAAAATTGGTAGTTGAAGCGGTAGCTTGATTATCAACCTTCTTAATACAAGCACAAGGCTGTCACAAAATTAAATTTTGGACAGCCTTTTTTGTTTTTAAGCATATTAGCTTATTCCGTATAATCTTCTTCTACCACCAGATTTTCGATAATAAACTCCTGGCGTTCGGAGGTGTTGTTGCCCATATAAAATTCGAGCAGGTTAGCTACGGAGTCTTCTTTTTTCAGAGTCACCGGATCCAGGCGAATATCTTTGCCGATAAAATGGCGGAACTCGTCGGGAGAAATCTCTCCCAAACCTTTGAATCGGGTCATTTCGGGATTGGGCCCCAGCTTTTTGATCGCGTTTTGCTTCTCTTCGTCGGAGTAGCAGTAGATGGTCTCTTTTTTGTTCCGTACCCTGAAAAGCGGTGTTTGCAGTATGTATACGTGTCCCTTTTTGACTAAGTCGGGGAAGAATTGCAGAAAAAAGGTGATGAGCAACAGGCGAATATGCATTCCATCCACATCGGCATCGGTGGCCACAATAATTTTGTTGTAGCGCAGCCCTTCGAGTCCATCTTCAATATTCAGTGCGGCCTGCAGCAGGTTGAACTCTTCGTTTTCGTAAACAATTTTTTTTGTCAGTCCGTAGCTGTTCAGCGGTTTTCCACGCAAGCTGAATACCGCTTGTGTGGTCACATCGCGGCTTTTGGTGATGGAACCGCTCGCGGAGTCTCCCTCGGTGATGAAAATGCAGGTATTCTCGCGTTGATCCCCTTTCGTGTCGGTGTAGTGGCAGCGGCAATCACGCAGTTTGCGGTTATGCAGGCTCACTTTTTTTGCCCGCTCACGTGCCAGTTTGGTAACGCCGGCAATGGCTTTACGCTCTTTTTCCGAATCCTGAATTTTTTTCAACAGGATGTCGGAAGTCTCTAAATTTTTATGCAGATAATTGTCGACCTCTTTTTTGACGAAATCGCCGATAAACTTGCTGACCGAAGGTCCTTCGGGTCCCACATCTTTTGATCCGAGCTTGATTTTTGTCTGCGATTCAAATACCGGCTCTTCTACGCTGATTGCCACGGCAGCTACCAACCCGTTGCGGATGTCGGTAATCTCCATGTTTTTGTTGTAGTACTCTTTGATGGTACGTGCAATGGCTTCGCGGAAAGCGCCCTGGTGTGTTCCGCCCTGCGTGGTGTGCTGGCCGTTTACAAACGAATAATACTCTTCGCCGTATTGGTCGGTATGGGTAAATGCAATTTCAATATCTTCTCCCTTGAGGTGAATAATAGGGTATAATCCGTCGGAGGTGATATTTTCGTTCAACAGGTCGAGCAATCCGTTTCTCGAATAAAACCGTTTGCCGTTGAAAACGATGGCCAATCCCGTATTGAGGTAGGCATAGTTGCGCAGCATCGTTTCGATGTAATCTTCGCGGTATTTGTAATTGGTGAAGATAGTATTGTCGGGAACGAATTCGACTAATGTGCCGTTGGCCTCGGTTGTCTTCTGTAGGGGTGATTCGCTGGTAATTTTACCTTTTGCAAATTCGGCGTGCTTCATTTCGCCTTCGCGGTAACTTTCGACCATGAAAAACGACGAAAGAGCATTGACAGCCTTGGTACCCACACCATTCAATCCAACCGATTTCTTGAAAGCCTTGGAGTCGTACTTTCCACCGGTATTCATCACGGAAACGGCATCGACCATCTTGCCGAGTGGAATTCCACGTCCGAAGTCGCGAATACGCACAGTGCCCTCTTTTACCGTAACCTGAATGGTATTGCAGTTGCCCATGCGAAATTCATCGATAGAGTTGTCGAGTACCCGTTTGAGCAAATCATTTAACCAATCGCCTG
>CAZFTY010000140.1:0-6452 GCA_964521835.1 uncultured Microbacter sp. | reverse complement strand
GATTTCGCCCATTACCACACCGGCGCTTGCCAATGCTTGCCGTAAAACGCTGGAGATTCGTGGCGATGGCGGTACCGGTTGGAGCAAAGCATGGAAAATAAACTTCTGGGCCCGCCTGCTCGATGGCGATCACAGTTACAAAATGTATCGTGAACAACTCTCCAAATCGACACTCAACAACCTATTCGACACCCACCCACCGTTCCAGATCGACGGCAACTTCGGAGGTGCTTCTGGTGTAGGGGAGATGTTGCTTCAAAGCCATTTGAATGAGATAGATTTACTTCCGGCACTACCTTCCGAATGGAAAAACGGAATTATGAAGGGGATGAAAGCCCGGGGTAATTTCGAAGTAAATTTCACCTGGAACGAAGGAAAGTTGACCACTGGATCGATTATATCGATGGCCGGACAGCCCTGTAAATTGCGTTCCAAAACACCTTTGACGGTTACCGGAGCCGATGTCACCGAGAAAAAAGACAACGGATATTACCTGTACTCGTTCAACACTGTCATTAATAAAGAGTATAAACTGACAGGAAGATAACTTTCGACGCATATCTGTTCAAAAAAAGAGGCAAAACAACTCAAAACAGATCCATATTAACAAGCTTACCCTTTTTGCGAAGGGAGGTTTCGGCAAAAATTCGCTATCTTTGCATTTTGAAGGATAAACCTACATCAATTCGTAAATCCCTACCAATCAATGAGCGATCCGATAAAACACGAATGCGGCATTGTACTGATGCGGTTGCTTAAACCGCTCGAATATTACAAAACCAAGTATGGAACCAGTAGTTTTGGGCTGAACAACCTCTACCTTTTGATGGAAAAGCAGCACAACCGGGGTCAGGAAGGTGCCGGTATCGCGTGTGTCAACTTGAATGCAACAGCCGGAGAAGAATATATATTTCGTGAACGGGCTTTGGGCAACAGTGCCATCACCGATGTGTTCAATGGCGTAGGTCGTCAGATAGATGCCTACGAAAAATTGTCCGAAAACGAACGATGCACCAACGCCCCCTTTATCGGCGAACTGTATATCGGCCACCTGCGCTACAGCACTATCGGCCGTTCGGGTATTTCGTATGCACACCCGTTTCTGCGCCGCAACAACTGGAAAAGTAAAAACCTCTGTCTGGCAGGTAACTTCAACCTTGCCAACGTGGACGAGATTTTCGATCATATCGTGGCCGAAGGGCAACACCCCCGCCACAATGCCGACACCTTCATCATTCTTGAACAGCTCGGCGGAATGCTCGACTCCGAAGTGGAGCACCTCTACACCAAATTTGCCCTCGAAGGGATGACCGGACAAGAGCTCAACCAGGCTATCGAGCAACACCTCGATCTGGAACGAATCATCAAACGGGCAACCTCCATGTGGGACGGAGGCTTCGTAATCTGCGGATTTACCGGCAGTGGCGACGCGTTCGTTTTCCGCGACAAATGGGGTATTCGTCCGGCCTTCTATTTTGCCAACGACGAAATTGTGGTGGTTACTTCCGAACGCCCCGCGATGCAAACCGTGCTCAACATCGCGACAGAAGAGATTCATGAGTTGAACCCGGGTGCAGGACTTTTCATCAAACAAGACGGTTCATTCAAAATAAGCCAAATACACAAGTCGGAAAACCCGGCTCCATGCTCTTTCGAACGCATCTATTTCTCCCGGGGTAGCGACCGTGACATCTATCGCGAGCGCAAAACGTTGGGGCGTTTGCTGACTCCGCAAATACTCGAATCCATCGATCAGGATGTCGACCACACCGTTCTTTCGTTCATTCCGAATACCGCCGAAGTGGCTTATTACGGTATGATGGAGGGTTTTGAAGCGTACCTGAATCAGCAAAAAACAGCGGCTATTCTGAATAAAAAGAAAGCGCTATCGGAAACGGAGGTAGAAAAAATTCTGCAGAAGAAAATCCGTACCGAAAAGCTGACGATCAAAGATATTAAGCTGAGAACCTTTATCACCGAAGATAAAAACAGAAACGATCTGGCTGCTCACGTTTACGATATCACATACGGAACAATCAAGGAAAACGAAGATAATATTGTAGTGATCGATGACAGCATTGTTCGTGGCACGACACTAAAACAGAGTATTATCAAGATTTTGAGTCGTCTTAAACCGAAGAAAATCGTGATCGTCTCTTCTTCTCCGCAAATTCGTTACCCCGACTGCTACGGTATTGATATGTCGCGCATGAGCGAGTTCATTGCCTTCAATGCCGCCATCGAACTGCTGAAGGAACGAGGCATGGAGAATGTGATTCACGATGTATATACCAAGAGTAAGGAGCAGGAAAATCAGCCCAAAGAATGGATTGTAAATTACGTAAAAGAAATTTACGCTCCTTTCACCGATATTGAAATAGCAAAGAAAATAGGCGAGATGGTTACGCCTGAGAATTGCCCTGTAGAGGTGGAAATTATCTACCAAACCATCGAAAACCTCCATGTGGCTTGCCCGAAACATAACGGAGACTGGTATTTCTCAGGAAATTACCCGACACCAGGAGGAAACAGAATTGTAAACCAAGCATTTATAAACTATTACGAGAAGAACGATTTACGCCCGGGCAAACAGACAACAAAACGAAAATAACTCACTTGGAGCAAAGGACAAAGAGCCCATGCATGACGATTTCAACCATCTTGCGAGTTCTTTGTTGATGATATTCGTAATTTGAATAAAGCTTACGCTGCTTTCAAACACTATTTGGCACAAACAGAACAGTGTCTTTGCTCTTGGTTCTTTATTTTGTAATCTAACAACAACAATATATGAAGTTCACAAAAATGCAAGGCGCCGGAAACGACTACGTTTATGTAAACGGCTTTGTCGAACAGATTGAAAATCCGGCCAAATTAGCGGTTGCCATCAGCGACCGTCACTTCGGCATCGGATCGGACGGTCTGGTTCTCATTTTGCCTTCCGAAACGTGCGACTTCCGTATGCGCATGTTCAACTCCGACGGTTCGGAATCGGAAATGTGCGGCAATGCCACCCGTTGTATCGGCAAATTCGTTTACGAAAAAGGATTAACCGACCAAACGAAGCTGACACTCGAAACGCTTGCCGGCGTAAAACGCCTCACGCTAAACCTCGCAAACGGCAAGGTCGACTCTGTTCGTGTCGACATGGGAGAGCCTATTCTTGCCCCGAAACAAATACCCATCAACCTCGACGAAACCAGTGTGGTGAACTACCCCATCGCGCTTGAAAGCCGGAAAGTGAACATCACCGCCGTTTCCATGGGAAATCCCCATGCGGTCATTTTCATGGATTCGCTCGAAGAGTTGGATATACAAAAAAGCGGCCCGAAAGTGGAACATCACCCACTCTTTCCCCGTCGCACCAACACCGAATTCGCACAAATCATCTCTCCCACTCACATTAAAATGCGGGTATGGGAACGCGGAGCCGGCGAAACGCTCGCCTGCGGAACAGGAGCTTGTGCAACAGCCGTAGCCGCGGTACTGAACGGCAAGACAGAACGCAAGGTAACATTGGAACTACTCGGCGGAAATCTCGAAATAGAGTGGTCGGAAGCTGACAACCACGTCTACATGACAGGCCCGGCAGTCACCGTTTTTGAAGGAGATTACCTGCTGTAAAATTTACAATTTATTAATTTACAATTGACGATTTAGGATCTGCATAGTCACTGCAGATCTCATTTTCAAATCTTCAAATTTTCAAATCCCCAAATTAGCAATATGGCTTTTGTAAACGACAATTTTTTGAATATCCCCGAAACCTATCTTTTTTCGGAGATTGCACGTAAAGTAAGCACCTACAAGGAAGAAAATCCATCGGCAAATATCATCCGTCTGGGTATCGGCGACGTAACCCGTCCGCTGGCTCCGGCCATTATCAAAGCGCTTCATGCTGCCGTTGACGAAATGGGCGATGCCTCCACCTTTCGTGGTTACGGCCCCGAACAGGGTTACGCTTTCCTGCGCGAAACAATTGTCGCTAAAGATTATACCGCCCGCGGCATCGACATTGCTCCCGACGAAGTTTTTGTAAGCGACGGAGCCAAAAGCGATACCGGCAACTTCGGCGACATTCTCGGCCCGAACAACGTGATTGCCGTTACCGACCCGGTTTATCCCGTTTATGTGGACACCAACGCCATGGCAGGCCGTGCCGGCAAACCGACCGCCGACGGAAAATGGGAAAAGATTATCTATTTGCCCTGTACAAAGGAGAACAACTTCATTCCCGAACTTCCGGCAACACGTCCCGATGTGATCTATCTCTGCTATCCGAACAATCCGACCGGAACAACCCTGAAGAAGAACGAATTGAAACAGTGGGTCGACTACGCACTGGCCAACGATGTACTCATTCTGTTCGATGCAGCTTACGAAGCATTTATCAGCGAGCCAGATGTTCCACATTCGATCTACGAAATCGAAGGTGCCCGCGAAGTGGCTGTCGAATTCCGCAGCTTCTCGAAAACAGCAGGTTTCACCGCATTGCGTTGCGGATACGCCGTTGTTCCGAAAACGGTTCTGGTCAATTCTGTCGAAGACGGACGCGTACCACTCAACCGCCTCTGGAACCGCCGCCAGACAACAAAATTCAACGGCACCGCCTACATTGTGCAACGTGCCGCCGAAGCTGTTTATTCAGCTGAAGGTCAAAAACAAATCAGAGAAACTATTGCCACTTATATGAACAATGCCGAAATCATCCGCAAAGGGGTTGAAGCAAAAGGACTGAGTGCATTCGGAGGTATCAACGCTCCGTACATCTGGCTTAAAACACCCGACGGCATTTCATCCTGGCAATTCTTCGACCGCCTGCTGACCGAAATGAATGTGGTAGGCACCCCTGGTGTAGGATTCGGCCCTCACGGCGAAGGCTACTTCCGCCTCACGGCGTTCGGCAGTCCGGCTCAGACCGAAGAAGCCATGCAACGAATAGCCAATTGGAAACTGTAATTAATTAATAATAAAGAATTAATAATTAATAACCTCACCATAGAATGAGAATTTGCAGTAGCCTTCGGTCTCTGCAAACTCTCATTATTCATTTTTAATTATTAATTATCTACTGACTATGCCTACATTTTTATTCGATAAGATCGTCTTTGGACCGGTAAAAAGTCGCCGCTTGGGGACTTCGCTCGGCATCAACCTATTGCCTGTCAATGCTAAAATCTGCACGTTCAACTGCATCTATTGCGAATGCGGATTCAACTTTAAGCCGCAGGAGGCTCACATTCCCACCCGCGAAGAGGTAAAGAACGCGCTTCGGACAACATTATCCGAAATGAGAACAGACAAGAAAAAACTGGATGTCATCACTTTTGCCGGTAACGGAGAACCCACGATTCACACCGATTTCGCTGCCATTATCGACGACACTATCGCTCTGCGCAACGAGTTTTTTCCCGAAGCAAAGATCAGCGTCCTCTCCAACAGTACTCAGATTCACAAGCCTGCCGTATTTGAAGCATTGAACAAAGTGGACAACAATATTCTGAAAATGGATTCGGCCATCGATGCCACCATCCACCTGCTCAATCAGCCCGGAGCAGCCTCTTTGTCTGCCCAATGGTTAACAGACCATTTGAAACGTTTCAATGGCAATCTCATTCTGCAAACCCTCTTTTTGCAGGGAGAAATTGAAGGACGACAGATAGACAACACCACAGAAGAGGAGCTGAGTGCCTGGTTGAAAGCGGTGAAGATAATCAGACCCAAACAGGTAATGATCTATACGTTGGCGAGAGACACGCCCGCTGAAGGACTCAAAAAAGCATCACACAAGCAACTTCTCGAAATTGCAGACAAAGTGAAAGCTCTCGGCATCGGGGTTTCTGTGTCGGAATAGCACACTTTTTGACATTTATTCTTTGGGTTGGACTTTTTTTTGTATATTCGTGCCCTGGTTTTAAAGTTTTAGTAAAAAGATAGTCCGCCAGATACTTGTGTGTATTATCGCTGAAAATAAAACGATTATCAACCTTAAAATTATAATCAAAACAGAATCATATTTTTTAATTGAAACAAATCAATGGCAACATTAGAGAAAATTAGAAGCAAAGGAGTATTCCTGTTGATAGTAGTGGGGCTGGCAATGTTTGCTTTCATTATCGGTGACTTTTTGAATTCAAGCAAAACTTTTTTCGGCGAACAAAAGCAAAAGGTCGGGGTGATTGATGGTGAAACAATAAAATATGCCGACTTCATGAACGCTGTCGATCAGCTTTCAACAGTTTACAAAATTGAAACCGGCCAGCAAAATGGTGATGAGATGAGCGAACAAATCCGTCAACAGGTCTGGGACAACAAGGTAACTGAAATCCTTTTAGGAAAACAGGTCGAAAAGCTCGGAATGGCAGTTTCTAAAGACGAATTAAAAGATTTGACCATTGGTAACCATATCAGTCCTATCATCTATAGCCGTCGCGCTTTTATCGACCCTAAGA
>CAZFTY010000139.1:0-6499 GCA_964521835.1 uncultured Microbacter sp. | reverse complement strand
AGGCGTTACTGGAATCTCGCTGTTGGTGTCGGCGGTTACGGGCTGGCCATTTGCATTGCTGATTTTCATTATCAATATTCCGTTTATGGCGCTGGCCTATCAGGTCAACGGGCGGCAGTTTGCCATCAAAACGGCACTGGCCATCAGCGGCCTTTCGCTTTGCTTGGCTACCGTGCCGTTTCCCGATGTGACGGACGATAACCTGCTGGTAGCTGTATTCGGTGGAATATTTTTAGGAACCGGTATCGGACTGGCTGTCAGGGGAGGCGCCGTGATCGACGGTACGGAGGTGCTGGCCGTCTACCTGAGTCGTAAACTGAAAACCACCATGGGCGATATTATCGTTGCCATCAATGTGCTGATATTTTCGTTGGTCGCCTATCTGTTGTCGGTAGAGGTTGCCGTCTATTCTATGATAACCTACGTATCGGCTTCCAAGGCGCTTGATTTTCTGGTGGAAGGGCTCGAAGAGTATATCGGGGTTACCATCATCTCGACCCGTAGCGAAGAGGTGCGCCAGATGATTATCGATGTGATGGGGCGCGGCGTGACACTCTATTGTGGCAAACGTGGCTATGGAAAGCATGGCGAAATCCGCGAAGTAGATATTGTGTATACCGTGATAACGCGTTTGGAACTGGCTAAGCTGAATGCCGAAGTGGAGAAAATAGAGCCCGACGCGTTTATCGTGATGAATCGTGTGAAAGATACCAAAGGGGGAGTTATAAAAAAACGCCCGCTTCATTGATCTATTTTTTCAGATAGGGAATCTTCTTCATCTCTACGATATAGCGTTTTACAGGGTGCGATACCTTACGTTGGCGCAGCGATACTGCCGTTACCTTTACCGTTACGTCGATCGATTGCAGCTTGTTATTGTTTTTCAGACAGACATAATATTCGCCTTTCAGCGGGGATGTGATGCGGGAAAAATCGTTTACCACATTGCCTTGTTTGATCCATTGAAAGGGCTTTCCATTCTCGAACAGGATGGCATTTTTTGCATCCGTAATCCAATACTCCACACTTTCGCCACCCGAAAGGTTTGTCAGAAACGATGTGCCGTTGAGTGCCAGTGCTGCCAGCGGACCATATCCGGGAATGACGGACACCACAGGACCTGCCGATCGTAGCAAACTGGCCGTCGCGTCGTTGAAGGCTTTGTTGCCGGCCTGATTGACTCCGATATAGTAGCTGTAAGCGATGGTTTGTGGAGGAAGTATGTACGAAAAAGCCATTTTATTGCTTTGAAAATTGAGCAACGCGTGAATATTCACCACTTTGTCGGTCAGATTGGATACCACGGTGTCGGTAACGACTGTCGTTTCCGCTTCGTTTTTGCACCCCACAGTGTCTTTCACCGTGTTCCAGTAAACAGTAGTGTTGAACTTTGCCGTCGCATCGCTTGCCGGGACGCGCTGAATTATGTATCGGCATACCTTCTCTTTCGGATCGTTGTTCGTGAAGCGAAAAAGATAGATCCCGTCGTGATGGATGGTGATGCTTTTTTGCTTTATCTTAGAGGTTTTATAGTCTGTAAAAAGTGAAGATGATGGGTATTCTAAGATTTCGACTTGGTCTATTTTACCTCCCTTTTCGGAATTGAACGAAAAGATAAGCTGATCGCCTTCGGCCAATCCGCAAAGATATTCGTGAGTCGCTTGTTTCTCTATTTTCACCGTCGATTCGTATACATCGACCGGAGTTTGTCCGTATATCCACGACGACATCATTGCCATCGCGGCAATAATACAACAACGTAACTTCATCTTTCTGTTTTTTGTTGCAAAAGTACGGATAAAAACCGTGTCAATAGCGTCGTTATGAGTGAAATGTTTCAAAATATGGGGTATCTGTCCCGGGAAAAACAGCCCCACAGGTTGACTTTTGTATTATTCTGTTGTACCTTAGTGGTGTAAAGCTTGTAAATATGCCTTTTTTGTTAAAACATAAAAATTATGAGTAATCAGCTGGTAAAGTATAGTCATAAGATTTTGAAAGATAAAAGCCTGATTCTGGAAACTTTGTCCGGCGATTTTACCATTGACGCATTGAGAACCAACCGGAATATACTCTATTCCGATCGGCTTTTTAATCAACAATATGATTTGTTGCACGATATGCGCGATGCTACCATGGATTTTACATTGGAGGAGCATATCGCCTACCTGCATTATCTCGGGCATGACGCAAAGGTATTGGCAACACGCAAAGTGGCAATTTTGACCGGAGAGGCAACCTTAGCCAAATTTACGGAATGGTTCGGGAACTTTAATGGTAAATATGGGGTGGAGTTCAGCGTTTTCAGTTCTGTCGAAAACTGTCTCGAATGGCTCGGCAGAGGTGATTCCGAAGCCCGAATTACTTCGGAACTGAACAAGCTGAAAACTGCGGCAAGCTCTCAGTGTTTCACAGAACCGAATGCTTTTACAGGATTCTAAATCGGATCGCAATGGCATCCTATTATGTTAACCGTCAGGCGCAACTTACCGGAGACCATGACGTTCACCGGGGTTCTTGCGATCATCTGCCCAATATCAAGGTATTGTATTATCTGGGCGATTTCGACTCTCCGGAAGAGGCCGTTCTGGAGGCGGAAAAATATTATGTGCGTGTGGTAGGTTGTTCCTACTGTTGTTAAGCGGACAACTATAAGTCGATTCGGTTATCAGAAATAAATAGAGGGTACGGTTGGAAAAACAACGTTTTTCCTTACCGTTCCCTCTTTTTTTGTGACCGAAAGAGATCGTTGCCTTCATTGACATACCGGATGCAATTGCTAAATTTGCATTACCTGTGGCTCGTGTGACCGTAAATAGAAATCCGGAAAAGCGTGCCGTAGTCATCTCTTCGGTAGGTTCGGATTGTTCTGTAACCGTTGTGCTTGCTTAATTATGTGAGGTATAATTATTTAATGTTGTAAATTCATGAAAAATCATTTTCTGACTCTTGTCTTGTCGCTACAGTTAACCATTACTCCGTGCGCTCTCTGGGCTCAACATCTCCATACGGCACGATCCGAAATCCGGTATAAGGATTTCAAAACCGAGCATATGTGGAATGCAAAAGTGAAAATTGCAGGTGCGTTAGTTGTGGGCGACAGTAAATATGGAACCAGAAGAATGATTCCGATAACAGGGGGCTCTTTTGAAGGGCCGAAAGTAAAAGGTGTCGTGTTACCCGGAGGAGAAGATTGGCAACTTGCTCGCCCCGATGGGGATACGGAAATGGAGGCTCGTTATTTGTTGAAAACGGATGATGGAACTGTTGTTCGGGTGACAAACAGAGCTTTGATGCATTTTCCTTCAAAAGGGGAGAAGGGAGAACCCTATATAAGATCGGTGCTGGAAATGGAGGCTCCGAACAATAGTCCGTATGCATTTCTTAATCATGCGATCTTTTTGGGAACGCTGGAGGTGCCCGCCGTTAAGCCGGGGGAGGAGCCGTATGTTATCATCGGGGTTTACAGGGTGCTGTAATAGAATAGAAATTAGTTTGATTATTAGGTGTTTATTTGTGCGTACTAATAAACTTAATGACTATCGGATTAGTTACCTAATAGATTTAATCTTTGCGTGCTTTGCGCATTCTCCGCGTTCTTGGCGGTTAATCTCAGATTCTTCACCGCAAAGAGAGCAAAGTTTTTGCAAAGAACGCTGAGAAGAACGGATATAGTGCACTGCTTTTTGTATAGGCATATGATCCGATAATCATTTAAACTTAAAATGTGGTTTGACGTGCAGCTGAGGTTATACAAATAGTTGTGTGTATAACGGTTTTTGCTTAATTTAGCAGTCTGATAATCTACTTATTAAAATCAAATTTATTACCGCATGAAAACACCGACAAAATTATTGTTGCTGATAAGTATGTTCTTATTAACATCAAATGTTTTTTCGCAAGATCCCAATTTTTATATCTTTCTTTGCCTCGGGCAGTCGAATATGGAAGGTAATGCCCGTGTTCAACCACAGGATACAGTCGTAGATAGCCGCTTTCAGGTTTTGGAAGCTGTCGATTGTCCTGATCTGGGACGTGTAAAAGGGCAATGGGATACAGCTGTTCCGCCATTGTGCCGTTGCAAAACAGGATTGAATCCGGGTGATTATTTCGGCCGTACGTTGGTCGCCAACTTACCGAAGAATATACGCGTCGGTATTGTAAATGTTTCCGTTGCAGGAAGTAAAATCGAAGTGTTCGACAAGGATAATTATCAAAAATATGCGGCAACGGCTCCCGGATGGATGGTCAATATGATTAATGAATATGGCGGAAATCCCTATGCCCGGTTGGTAGAAATGGCAAAGCTGGCACAAAAGGATGGCGTGATAAAGGGAATTCTTGTCCATCAGGGAGAATCGAATACCAACGATTCTATCTGGCCCAATAAAATCAAGGCGATTTATGATAACTTAGTGAAGGACCTCAACCTAAAACCGGAATCGACACCTTTGCTTGCCGGTGAATTAGTTAATGCCGATCAGGGAGGCGCGTGTGCCAGCATGAACAAAATTATAGCAACGCTGCCCCAGGTGCTCCCCAATTCGTATGTCATCTCATCAAAGGGCTGTCCTGCGGCTTTCGATCATTTGCATTTTCTGGCCGAAGGGTATAGAATATTCGGACGGAGATACGGCATTAAGATGCTGTCGTTGCTGGGCTATGATGTTAGTGAGTTAAGCGATTCAAAATAAATAACTTTCAAAGCGGGGTAACTCCGGAATGAAGCTTCATGGCAATTGTAATTTTGCTGGTGAGGCTTCTGTCCGTTTTTAGAACGGCTTTGTTATAAAGAAAAAGCAAATGAGTGCTACAAATCCACAAGTAACTGCTTTTGCAGACTCAAAAAAGCATTACGAAATTCTCGATAGTCTGCGTGGGGTCGCTGCCATCATGGTGGTGATTTTCCATATTTTTGAAACTTTTTCGGGAGGAGATCATCTCAAACAGATAATCAATCATGGCTATCTGGCGGTCGATTTCTTTTTTGTTTTGTCCGGTTTTGTAATCGGGTATGCTTACGACGATCGTTGGGGAAAGATGACCCTGAAAGGCTTTTTCAAACGACGTTTGATTCGTCTTCATCCGATGATTGTTGTAGGAATGATTATCGGAGCCATCGGGTTTTACATTAGCGCTTCTCCGATTGTTTTTCCGGGTATCAGCAGTGTGCCGGTTTGGAAAATGTTGCTCATCATGCTGATCGGTTTTACGTTGATTCCGGTACCCACTTCGCTCGATATTCGCGGTTGGGGCGAAATGCATCCGCTCGATGGACCTGCGTGGTCGCTTTTCTTTGAGTATGTCGGCAATTTACTTTATGCACTGTTTATCCGTAAGTTTTCGAATAAATTGCTCGCTTTGCTGGTTTTTCTGGCCGGCTGCGCCACCATTCATCTGGCGGTAACCAGTCCACACGGCGATATGGTAGGCGGATGGTCGCTCGATCCGACGCAGTTACGCATAGGGTTTACCCGGTTGTTGTATCCTTTCTTTGCCGGATTGCTGCTCTCCCGTATCTGCAAACCGGGGCGCATTAAACACGCTTTTTTGTGGAGTAGTCTCATTGTGGTTGCTCTGTTGTCATTCCCGAGGGTAGGTGGCAGCGATCATTTGTGGATGAATGGCTTGTACGATTCGTTGGTTATCGTTTTTCTCTTTCCCATGGTGGTTTACTTAGGTGCAAGCGGAGAGGTAACGGGTAAATATGCTACCCGCATTTGTAAGTTTTTTGGTGATATTTCCTACCCGTTGTATATTACGCATTATCCTATAATCTATATATTTACAGCGTGGGTTGTCGATAATAAAGTACCTTTCAGCGGAGCATGGCCAATGGGTATTCTTGTAGTGGTGGTATCCATTACGATAGCGTATGCCTGCCTGAAACTCTATGATATTCCGGTACGGGCTTGGTTGGCCAAACGATTTATTCGTTAGTCGGATCGTAGCCTTTTGAAACGACATAATAGTCTCAATATAAATAAAATCATGAAGAAGAAGTCAATTATCACAGTCGGTTTGAAAAGTTGCACTAAATATGTGCTCACTCAGTCAGCGTTGCAAACGCTGACTCTGATGCTGCTTTCGACTGTTCTGTTTAGTTTTACAACTCCCGGAGTCAGTCAGGGTAAGGCGAAGAAAGTATCACACAAAGAACAGGTATGGGTAGGAACATGGAGTTCGGCACCCTATTTTGTGGATGCCAATAATATGCCACCAGCACCCGGACTTACGAATAACAGCTTGCGGCAGATTGTGCGGGTTTCGGTTGGTGGCGATAAGGCTCGCTTTCGCTTTACCAATCTGTTTTGCAAGAATGCTGTTGTTTTGAAGTCGGTCGGAATCGCTGTTTCAAAAGGAGGGAGTGATATTGATGACAAAACAAGCAAGGTGCTGAAATTTGCAGGAAAAGAGGAGGTGACCATGTCTGCCGAGACGGAAATCGTTTCCGATCCCATCTCGTTTCATCTGGATCCGGGAATGAAGGTTGCCATTA
>CAZFTY010000138.1:0-6511 GCA_964521835.1 uncultured Microbacter sp. | reverse complement strand
CACGTTATTGATTAATACCACGGAAAAATTCAATATTGAAAAAGTTTCCAAAATAAGATATGCCACAATCATCAACCTCCACCAAATAAACGACATTCGCGAAATTAATAAATTCGTCTCTACCGTTAATCAACGCTTGTCCTATGGCGGCCGGTTTGTTGGCTGCTTTGAGGAGCGTGAGCAGCGAAAAAGAAGAATTATTGGTTCCAATAGGTTGTTTGGCAATCTATTGTATGTCAAAGATTGTTTCGTTTTTAGATTTATACCTCACTTCAATCTTACACGTGAGTTATACTTCTGGATTACCGCCGGTAAAAGGAGGGTGTTATCAAAAGCCGAAGTATTTGGGCGAGCTTATTTTTCGGGGTTTGAGATTGTAAATGAATTGCAAATCAATGAATTGTCGTATTTTATAGCTGAAAAAGTGAGAGAACCTCTGAAGGCTGAGCCTAAGAGCTACAGCTATTTACTTGCTCTCGAAAGAGTCGGAAAAGATGAATCGGTATTTAAAGTGTACAAATTCAGAACAATGTATCCCTACTCCTCCTATTTGCAAAGCTACATGTATCAGAAAAACAATCTGGATGAAGGGGGCAAGTTCAAAGAGGATTTCAGAATAACAACTTTTGGCAGGTTTCTGCGCCGGTATTGGCTGGATGAATTACCAATGCTGGCTAATATGTTCAAAGGAAATATGAAGCTGGTGGGAGTGAGACCGTTGAGTAAGCAGTATTTTTCGCTCTACTCGAAAGAGTTGCAACAACAACGGGTACGCCATAAACCGGGACTGCTACCTCCCTTTTACGCGGATTTGCCAAAAACGTTGGACGATATTCAGGCATCGGAAAAAAAGTACCTTGATTCATGCGAAAAACATGGGACTTTTTTGACGGACTTGCGTTATCTTGTGGTTATTGTGATAAACATTTTGTTTAAAAAAGTACGGAGTCAATAGATTTATGTCTATCTGATTATCAGTGTTCTTAAGCTAATAACAACCTGCAAATAAATGAAAAAACTATTGATATTGTTATCGATGGGATTACTCTTTTGTGCTGTGTCGGCGCAGAATATTCCCCAGCATCAATCGTATGCTTCGTTGTATGATTTGCTGGACGAGTTGGCCAACGATGGCATTATCGAGATCAACTCGGCCGTAAAACCTTACAGTCGAACGTTTATTGCATCAAAACTGCAAGAGGCATTGGATCAAGAAACGCAACTGTCTGTTCGTCAGCGGAAAGATATTCGTTTTTATCTGAATGATTTTGCTCTTGAAACGGGTAAATTGCCCGACACCCGATTGAATATAACGGATCGTCGTGATACAAAAGTGTCTCTCTGGCAGCCGGGAGTTTTTTATCAATCGGACGATAAGTGGATTCGGATTACGCCGGTTCTTGGTGGTGTGGCGATGAAGAACAAAAACGGTACCATTACGCAGCGAACAATCGGAGCGGAACTGATGACTAAACTGGGAAAGAACTTGACGCTTTATGCCAGTTTGCGCGACAATTCTCAGAGCGGAGAGTTATTGTCTAAGGGTGAACGGTATGGCAAAGTAAAGAGTCCATATACCGGAAACGATACCCTGATGCGTCAGCCTTCTTACCTGACCTTAGCCCAGGGGGCAGCCTATAAAATTGCTAACGGAAATAATGCCGGGGGCGATTTTAGCGAAATGCGTGCCGGAGTCTATTATTCCTGGAGCTGGGGGAATGTGGGTTATGCCAAGGATCATATTCAATGGGGCGATAATTATCACGGTTCCAATATCTTATCTGGAAACACCCCGTCGTTCCCCTTTTTGGCATTGAATCTCTATCCGTTTAAGTGGGTTGAATTGAACTTCTTTCATGGATGGCTTACCTCTAATGCAATCGATTCTACCGACTACTATATTCAAAATACCGGCGAAAAATCGTATCGGTATCGAAGTAAATACATAGCGGCAAATATGCTGACCTTTAAGCCGGTGAAAGGCCTGGCCGTTTCGTTTGGTAATTCGATTATTTATGCCGAGCGGAATATCCAGTTGGCTTATTTATTGCCCCTCGCTTTTTATAAGTCGATCGATCATACACTGACGATGGGAGCCGAAAACCAGAACTCGCAGATGTACTTCAATATTAGTTCGCGCAATATTAATCACCTGCATCTTTTTATGTCGATGTATATTGATGAGTTCTCTATGAAGCGGTTAAAGTCGTCCGATCCGGAAAAAAATCCCGTTTCCCTTAAATTCGGAGGTCGTTTGAGTAATTATCCCTTCAAAGATTGGTCGCTTATTGCCGAATGGACCCGCAATAATATTTGTACCTATAAGCATTTTATTCCCGCACTGGATTATACTTCGGGCGGATATACGCTGGGAAGTTATTTGTGGGATAATTCGGAAGAGATTTATCTGGGTCTAACCTGTCGTCCGGTACGCGGACTGTTTTTACAGGGATCTTTTGTGTCGGCATCGCATGGCAATGAATATGATTATGTGCATAAGGATATATCCAAGATACTGGCACAGCCTTTTATGCAGGATAAAGTGTGGTCGAACAAGACCATCGCTTTTAATGCCAATTATGAAATTGTGAATAATGTGTTTGCGTTGTTGACCGTGGAATCAAGTAATATCAAAGGCGGAAATGCAACAGGAGCGAAAATTCCCGCTGAATACAGAACCGATGCTCAGGGGTATCTCGATATGTACACACCTCAATTTTTGCAAGGAAAAAATCTTACTTTTACATTCGGTTTAAAAGTGGGACTGTAATTAGAGGTCTGATAAATAACAAAAGCAATGAAAACGATTCAGATGGTTGACCTCAGAAGTCAATACGAAAAAATAAAAGAGGAGGTAAATCGTGGTATTCAGGAGGTAATTGATTCAACCTCGTTTATCAAGGGAGGGAAGGTGATCGATTTTCAGAAACAACTGGAATCGTTTCTTGGCGTGAAACACGTTATCCCGGTGGGAAACGGAACGGATGCCTTGCAAATTTCACTGATGGCTCTCGGACTGCAACGGGGCGATGAGGTCATTCTTCCGACATTCACTTTTGTGGCCACGGCCGAGGTGGTGGCTCTGTTGGGTCTTACCCCGGTTCTGGTCGATGTCGATGCCGATTTCTGCCTGTCGTTGGACGCTGTGGAAAAAGCAATTACCCCAAAAACAAAGGCAATTGTGCCGGTTCACCTTTTCGGCCAGAATGCCGACATGAATAGACTGATGGCCATTGCCCGCGAGCATAATTTGTTTGTTGTGGAAGATGCCTGCCAGTCGATTGGTTCGGTGTACACCTTTGCAAATGGGCAAAAAGTATTTTCTGGCTGCATAGGTCATATCGGTTGTACCTCTTTCTTCCCGTCCAAAAATCTGGGCTGCTTTGGCGATGGCGGAGCCATTTTTACCAATGATGACCGGTTAGCTGCCGAACTGCGCTCTGTTGCCAATCATGGAATGGTGGTGCGTTACCATCACGACAGAGTAGGCGTTAACTCGCGTCTTGATAGTATTCAGGCGGCTGTGCTGGAGGTGAAATTAAAGCATCTTGAGGCATATACTACAGCCAGACAATCGGCTGCCGATTTTTACGATAACGCCTTTCGTGAATGTGCAGCCGTGATAATTCCAAAGCGGAATCCGGATTCTACGCACGTTTTTCATCAATATACCTTGATTTTGCAGGGAGTGGATAGAGATGCTCTACAGGCCTGGCTTGCTCAAAAGGGTGTTCCCTCTATGGTTTACTACCCCGTACCGCTTCATTTGCAAAAGGCTTACCGCAACGAACGTTACTGCGAAGGGGATTTTCCGGTTGCCGAAATGTTGTCGGCCAACGTCCTTTCGTTGCCGATGCATACCGAACTGGATCCCGAACAGCTTACCTTCATTACGGAGATGGTAAAAGAAGGTCTTGAGGTGAATAAAAGATCGTAAAAGTCAAAAGAGAATAGCATGGAATATTTTGCACACGAAACTTCGGTGATAGATGAGGGATGCCTGATCGGTGACGACACAAAAATTTGGCATTTTTCACATATTATGCAGGGCGCTGTTATCGGAAAACATTGTAATATCGGGCAAAATGTGGTAATTTCGCCGCAAGTTGTATTGGGCGACAACGTTAAAGTGCAAAATAACGTTTCGGTTTACACCGGTGTCACCTGTGAAAATGATGTTTTTCTCGGACCTTCGGTAGTGTTTACCAATGTAATCAACCCCCGTAGTGCGATCGATAGAAAGGGTCAGTATCGTCCGACCCGGGTACGTCAGGGAGCCAGTATCGGTGCCAATGCTACAATTGTGTGTGGCATCGAAATCGGAGCGTATGCTATGATTGGAGCGGGTACGGTTGTTGTTAAAGATGTAAAGCCGTATGCGTTGGTACTGGGGAATCCGGCACGTCAAACAGGATGGGTGAGCGAATATGGACACAAGCTTCACTTTGATGAGAAGGGAGATGCTATTTGTCCTGAAAGCGGCGATCACTATCGATTGCAGAATGATAAAATAACTAAAATTGACCTGAATAATGCCGAAGAAAATTAAATTTGCCGTAGTTGGACAAGGACATATAGGTAAGCGCCACGCGGAAATGATACGGAGAAATGACAATGCGGAATTGGTCGCTCTCTGTGATGTTTTACCCAAAGAGAAATTGCAATTGCAAGATTCGCCGGAACCGTTTTTTTTATCTATCGATGAATTGCTCTCTTCCGGCATCGATATAGATGTGGTCAATATTTGTACGCCTAATGGCTTTCATGCCGATTACGCCATTAAAGTATTGAATACTCATCGGCACGTGGTGATTGAGAAGCCGGTGGCATTAACGAAAGCCGATGCGCAGGCTATTCTTGACAAGTCAAAAGAGGTCTTCCGTGAGGTCTTTTGTGTGATGCAGAACCGTTACTCTCCGCCTTCGGTGTGGCTCAAAAAAATCGTAGAAGACAGGCATCTGGGGGATATATTTCTGGTGCAATTGAATTGTTATTGGAACCGGGATAACCGTTATTATCATGCCGGCGACTGGCACGGTAATGCTCAACTGGATGGCGGTACCTTGTTTACCCAGTTTTCTCATTTTATCGATATAATGTATTGGTTGTTCGGCGATATTACGAATATAGCCGGGAACTTTAAAGATTTTAATCATCAAACCCTGACCGATTTTGAAGATAGTGGCGTAGTGACGTTTGATTTTGTGAAGGGCGGCATGGGCGTGTTGAATTATTCGACAGCTGTGTGGGAAGCCAATCTTGAAAGCAGTATTACGATTATCGGTTCGAAAGGAACTGTAAGGGTGGCGGGTCAGTATATGAATGAGGTTACCTGTTGCCACGTGCAGGATTATGAAATGCCGGAATTAGCCCCGTGTAACCCGGCAAACGACTATGGACCCTACAAAGGATCTGCGCAAAACCATCACTATGTGATAGGGAATGTGGTGGATACTCTTATGGGCAATGCTACTATCACTACGAATTTAAATGACGGTCTTAAAATAGTCGATATAATAGAGCGCATTTATAAGGTTCGTGATTTGAATTGGAAGAAAATAAAATGCTAATTGATAATTTCAAACAATATGATTCAACGTATTCAAAGTGTTTATTTGCTTGTGGTTACCATCTTGTCGATGATTGTGCTTTTTTCGCCGGTTTCATTTATTGCCACGTCATCGACTATTTTTGATTTGTCGTACAAAGGGATTACGTCAACACCTCCAATCGATGCGTTGCATCTCAATATGTGGCCATTGACTCTTGTTGCTGCCCTTATCCCGTTGATAGCTTTTGCCTCCATTTTCTTGTACAAGAAACGGAATTTGCAGCTGCGGCTTAATATTATCAATTTTCTGCTTATTGATGTCTATTACATTCTGATGCTTGTGTTCATGTGGCTGGCCGATGCGCGTCTCGGGTTACCTTCCCGCTGGGGATATCATGTTGCCGCGTCGCTTCCGGCAGTCAATATGGTGTTTACTTTCCTTGCCATTCGGGGTATTCAGAAGGATGAAAAACTGGTTCGTTCACTTGATCGGTTACGATAAAGAACGGTCGCAGAAATAACAACGGATTGTCAGAAACGACAGTCCGTTTTTTTTTGTTTTGTCTGAAAGATCTGACCTGTATATTTTGTCCTTCCAAATTAGTTTTCTCTAAAAAATCTTTTTCAGGATAACCGAGCGCCGAATTTATAGTCTGATTTGGAGCTGTAATCGTACTGACAGAGGCTGTTTTTGTAGCTGCAATTGCACATTGTCAAATAGATACGTCGATAAAAACGATTTATTCGTCGATCGTATGTACCTGTCCATCTATTTGATTTTTCACGATTTATTTCACGCCGTACCTTTACATCGAATTCAACGGGGAACTGCTTCAAATGGATTGCTTGTTGAATTGAAAATTTGTTAGTAGGTGCCGGGTGCAGGATTAAGCAGAAGTACTGATAAGGCAAAAAGATGTGTAGTTGAAATTTATTTTTTGAATGTATAATAATTTTAAT
>CAZFTY010000137.1:0-6529 GCA_964521835.1 uncultured Microbacter sp. | reverse complement strand
GATCTCCACTCAATTTATCCTCGGGATGTTAAATGGGCCCTTGGTTCAATTCATCAATTTCATCATGTCGGCACAATATGCAAAGATCAGTTTCCTCCGCATTAATGAAATCCGTCAGCTGGATGATGAAGAAGAATTATTGTCCATAGGAAACTCCTCCATTATACCAGAAGACAGAACCATCAACCTTAAGAATGTCCATTTTCAGTATACCCCCAACGGAGATTTCGTACTCAGAAACATTTTTTTAACTATACCACAAAACAAAGTGACCGCCATAGTGGGTGGTAGCGGAAGTGGCAAATCCACTTTGTTGAAGTTACTGGTTAGACTTTACAAACCCACTTTCGGGGATATGTTTGTCGGGAATATGAATGTTCAGTCCATTAACCTCCGGCAATGGAGAAATCTTTGCGGCGTTGTGATGCAGGATGGGAAGATGTTTAGCGATACCATACTGAATAATATTGTATTAGATGACGATCATATTGATTCTGACAGAGTAAATGAAGTTTGCCAGATAGCTCAAATTGAGGATGAAATTTTTTCCATGCCCAAAGGCTTCAGTACTGTAATCGGGGAACGGGGAAGAGGTTTGAGTGGAGGACAAAAACAACGTTTACTGATAGCTCGTGCTTTGTATAGGAATCCTGATTATTTATTCTTAGACGAGGCAACGAACGCATTGGATTCAATCAATGAAAGAAAGATTGTAAATGCATTGAATGGTGCATTTTGTAAACGGACAGTTATCGTAATTGCTCACAGATTGAGCACTATCCGTAATGCAGATCAAATTGTGGTTATGGACAATGGATTTATTGTTGAAATTGGCAATCATGATTCTTTAATGCAAAGAAAAGGGAGATATTACGATTTAGTCTTATCCCAGATGGATGTTTCAAAATTGGATTAATTATAAAAACAGTCGATGTCAAAGAAAGATTGGATAAAAATAAAATTGGAATCTATGCTATGCGTGTGGTAAAATCAATCATATTGCCTATTTCTATAATCAGCTCTTTCGCATTATCTTATGCTGGAAATAATGGATCACATCAACTCCGTTTAACGTTGGATACGGTTGTGGATAACTTATCCCCAAACAACCCGTCTTCTAAAATAGAACTCTTGAACTACAAGAACGCAATCATGGATTATGAAAATTACCAAAAGAGCTATTTACCGTCGTTTTCAATGTCTGTCAATCCGGTTTCGTTCAACCAATCCATTCAGATGCTCCAGCAAGCAAGTGATGGTACATATAATTATGTCAATAATTATTCTAACAGCAGTACTGTCGGTTTGACTATTAGCCAGAAAATTGGATGGACAGGGGGCACATTAAGCCTTAATAGTAGTTTGAATAGCCTCAATCAATTTTCGATCCACAAAAACAGTTTTAGTGCAACCCCTTACAATATTACGTATACTCAACCGTTGGTTGGTGGAAAAAAACAGTTTGTATTGGAAAAGAGTATCGCATACAAACAATACCAGATCGCCCTCAAAAACTACTATAATAAACTCACTGAGATCCAACAACAAAGTGTAAGTCTGTTTATTGATGCATTATATAACAGAATACTTTACGAACAGGCAGAAGCAAACTTAGCGATCAATGATACATTATTACATCTTTCTGCGGTAAAATTAAATAACGGGAATATTACACAGTATGAATATGATCAGGTTCTCCTACAGTACAAGAATAACCAATATACGTTGGAATCTGCACGAAGGAACATGCAAAATACGATGCGTAAATTCACCACTTTCATAGGCGTTGATGACCAGGATATTCAACTTCTAGTGCCAGACATTAATGTCCCGTTAATTGATCAAAATACTGCTGTTTTCTACATTCACAAAAACAACCCATTTATCCTTCAACAAGAAATAGAGCGGCTAGATGCAGAACAAACCTTGTGCAAAAGTATACTGGAGAATAGTTTCAATAGCAGCATCAGCCTCAATTTCGGAAAAAATCAATACGGTAATACGCTTTCACAAGTATATAAAAATCTCAGTACAAATCAGGCGGTCAACATAAGCCTTCAGATACCTGTATTCCAATGGGGTATAAACAAGAATAAGTCAAGAATAGCACGCAATAAATATCTATCTACAATCCTTTCATTGGATAAAAACAAAAAGGAATTTGAGGATGACATAAAAGAAAAATATGATAATTATACCCAGGCGATTCTTTTATGCAATATTTCAAAAGAAGGGTATCAACTGGCAAAATCACAATACAATTTGGGAATTCAAAAATTTATCAAAGGGAAAATTTCTTTTTTTGATCTTTCTTCCATTTGGAAAAATGAAGATGATGCGTTAAAACAATACTTTAGCTCCATGAAAGACCTGTGGAATAATTATCTTATCCTAAGAAATATAGCTCTTTATGACTTTAAGAATAAAAAGGATCTGAATATGAGTCAATAAGACCCTCGCTGCCGCACGATTAGCGCAGCGTATCGTGTGGCCAAACCCCGGTTCCTATGCTCGCGCGGCTCTTATGACCCGTGAGCAGAAAAGAATGAAATAGCCGCCAAGACCCGTTTTCACAGTATCCTGACGGCTATTACATTTTACAGAAGCAAGAACTGCTACCTCAGAAAATGAGTGCAGTCTATCGATCGTCTTATTTCCCGAACAGCATATCCACCCGTCCGAGTTGGGCTCCGGTTTTACCGGCCTGTATGATCTGTACCGGCTTTCCGTCCGCGTTCGGCACCTGTTTATTGATAACCAAATGAGAGTGACCGCTGCAAATCAGGTCGATATAGCGCGAATGGGCAGCCACCGTCCAATCGGAGAATTTGGCATTTTCGGCAACGCCAAGATGCGAAATGCAGATAACGACATCGCAACGTTCTTTTTTCTTCAACTGCTCGGATACGGCATTGGCCGTCTCTTCGGGATTATGCCACGTGATGCCTTTGAAATTATAGTCGGCAATAAGATTCGCCGGACTGATGCCCAATCCGAAAATACCGATCTTCAGGCCACCCCGTTTTACAATGACATAAGGCTTTATCAAACCTTCGAGTGCCGTTCCCTTTACATCGTAATTGGCGCATACGACTGGAAACTTAGCCTTGCCCAGATGTTTCGCCAGGCTATCTACCCCATTGTCGAACTCATGATTTCCGAGAGTCACCGCATCATACTTCATGGTATTCATGCCCAATGCCTCCACATCGCCTTTGAAAAAGTTGAAGAAGATGGTACCCTGCGAAAAATCGCCGTCGTCGACCAGCACCACACATTTGTGATTGGCTCTGACCGTATCGATGATGCCCAACCGCCGGGCATACCCGCCCGTTCCGTCATCACCGGGTAAAATCTGGCTGTGGGTATCGTTGGTTGTCAACACCACCATCGACTTCTGCACCGAACAGGATGCCAGCACACAGGCTATCGCGCAAATCAGTATACTACTCTTTATCTTCATAAATCCTCCCGTCTAAAGTGGCATTGATATGATGACCTTTCACATTTTCCTTTTTCACCCAATCGAGAATGACCGCCCGCAACGAAACGGGAAAGGTTTCGGTTGCCTGCGCTTTGGTTAGCTCCTGATAAAAATCGTTCCCTTTGGCAATATAATCATTGGCCACCACCCGATATGCTTTGTTCAGATCGAGGGGAGCACCCTGTACCAGCACATGTACCGCCTTCCGGTTTTTGATTCCGAAGCGAATACCGGCAACCGGGCCACCCTTATGAGCCGCAATGCTATCGGCAAGCGCCTGAACGCGGTCACCTTTCAGATCGAGCACCACCAACGCGTTTTCAAAGGGCATCAGTTCGTAAATATGTGCCACTTTGATAGCCCCCTGACGAATCGGTTTACGCAAGCCTCCGGGGTTGGTAACCGCGAAATCGACTTTTCCGGTCGAATGTTGCTGCGCATAACTCAACATCACCTCGGCAAAGAAGTTACCCAACAAGCTCTCCGGATGACCGGGAGTTAAATCCTGATCGGTATATCCGATCGTCTCGTCTGCCGTTTTGATCGCGATATCGGCATACGGTTTCAGCACTGCCACCATCTGCCGATCCTGAATGGCATCGGCCTGCCGATCGACCGGGATATGAGTGGCTCGTAGCTGCACAAGCTTTGTCTGGCTGCAACCGGCAACCAGCAGAGCGCAGGCCAACAAACCGACGTTTATAAATTTTCGCATAAGCATGAGTTCAAGATTTCAAATTCCTAATTCCAATAAATGGTTATCCGCAAAGCGTACTCAGTAATAGATGGCATTGAAAATTCATTATTACCGTCTGCTTTAGCTGACGGTGGAAGCAATAGCCATTTCTACGGGGCTTTAGCCCAACTGCCATTCGGCTAAAGCCGTATCGGATTGCAGAGCAGCTATCCGTCGGTTGAAACCGACGGCAATAATGTACATTATCCGGGATTCACCGCTTGCTTAGGATATTTTGCGGATAATCATATTCCAATATTCCACTATGTACCGAAGTACTGTGAACTGAGTATTTTTTACTGTTTATCCGGTTTTGCCCGCATCGAATCGTAGGCAAGGTATCCGATAATAGCGCCATACATCACTAATCCGAGCCACTGCGCACCGACACTCTCCACCCAGATTTCATTGGTCAGGTTGATACCACCAAAGCGCAACGCAGCGCTAACGACGCCCATCAGCGCGCCACCGGCAATAAATCCGGAGGCGAGCAACGTTCCTTTTTCAAAACGGGCCTTATTCAACGATTCGTCTTTCGAGCGGGTCGAGACATACCAGGCAACAATACCTCCAACCAAAAGCGGAGCGTTCAGCTCCATCGGTATAAACATACCCAACGCGAAAGCCAACGCCGGGATTTTGAAAACGGTCAATACAATCGCAATCAACGCGCCGATGCCATACAAGATCCAGGGAGCCCCGGTGCCCGACATCAACGGTTCGATAACAGCCGCCATCGCGTTGGCTTGCGGAGCCACAAGGGCATTGGGGCCGGTAAACCCGTATGTTTTGTTCAAAATCATCATCACCACGCCTACGGTTGCAGCCGATACGATGGTTCCTAAGAACTTCCATCCCTCTTGTTTGGCAGGGGTACTTCCCAGCCAGTATCCGATTTTCAGGTCGGTGATAAATCCGCCGGCCATCGAAAGCGCCGTACAAACCACACCACCCATGACCAACGCGGCCACCATTCCGGCTGTCCCTTTCAGGCCAACCGCCACCATCACAACCGAAGCCAGAATAAGTGTCATCAGCGTCATGCCCGAAACGGGATTGGTACCTACAATGGCAATAGCATTTGCAGCTACCGTTGTAAACAGGAAGGCGATAATGGCAATCACAGCGAGTCCAACCAGGGCATAAAAGAGGTTATGCACCACACCGAAAAAGAAGAATACGAAGATGGCAATCAAAGCGGCAATCACTCCGAAAGCCAGAATTTTCATCGAAAGATCGCGTTGCGTACGCAGCACGGCAGTTTTATCGTCCGTCGTTTTGCCGCCACCGATCTCTTTGGCCGCCAGTCCAACCGCCCCGCGAATAATGCTCCACGAGCGAATGATACCGATAATTCCGGCCATTGCAATACCACCGATACCGATATGGCGGGCAAATGTCTTGAAGACCTGTTCGGCAGTCATGCCGTCCACACCACCCGGCACCGGAGTGTAGGTCGGAGTCAGCGATTGCAGGGTCACATCGCCCAGCAAAGGCAACAGCGGAACAATAACAAACCAGACCAATGCCGAGCCGGCACAAATTATGGCCGCATAGCGCAAACCCACAATGTAACCAAGACCCAACACGGCAGCTCCCACGTTTAGGTTAAAGACCAGCTTGGCTTTTTGCGCGATGACATCGCCGTAATAGACCGCCCGGGTGGAGAATGTTTCGCTCCACGCGCCAAAGGTAGCCACCACAAAATCGTAGATACCCCCGATTACTCCGGCAAAAATCAACGGCTTGGCCTGATTTCCGCCCTTGGCACCCGACACCAGTACCTGTGTGGTAGCTGTCGCTTCTGGAAAAGGATATTTCCCATGTTGTTCGGAGACGAAATATTTTCGGAAAGGAATCAGGAAGAGGATTCCAAGAAATCCGCCGAGTGCGGAGCTCAGAAAGATCTGAAAGAAATCGACCGAGAGGTCGGGATGTTTTGCCTGCAAAATGTAGAGTGCCGGCAATGTAAAAATGGCACCGGCCACAATCACCCCAGAATTCGCGCCGATCGACTGAATAATGACATTCTCTCCCAACGCATTTTTCCGTTTGGTTGCCGTCGAAAGACCCACGGCAATAATCGCGATTGGGATGGCCGCTTCAAATACCTGCCCGATTTTCAGTCCCAGATAGGCTGCGGCTGCCGAAAACAGTATTGCCATCAGTAACCCCCACCCGACAGAATATCGACTCACCTCCGGATATTTCTTCGCGGGATTCATCAGGGGCTCATATTTTTCACCCGGTTTCAACTCCCGAAACGCATTTTCGGGTAGTCCTACAGGCTTCTCTTCTTCGTGTTTCAT
>CAZFTY010000136.1:0-6547 GCA_964521835.1 uncultured Microbacter sp. | reverse complement strand
CCAAGTGTGATTTCGGAAACAGCGGTACCGGAAAGTCCGGAACCTAAGAGTTTGTTCGCGGTCATGGTTTGCATCTTGGCATATGTAACAGCATTGTTCGCTATAATCGGTGCAGTTGCAGTTCCTCCCAAATCGCCAGCTAATTGGATCGTCCCCAATGCCGATGTCGTGGCCGCGGAAGCGCCTCCACCAGTGGCGTTAAGCGTATTTCCCGTAAAACTTAGATTGGTTCCTAATGTGATCTCCGTGGCCGACGTTCCGCTAAGTCCGGAGCCTAAGAGCTTGTTTGCTGTCATGGTAGGTAATAAGTAGTCAGTTCCCGGGGTTGCTGCCGTTACAGCTCCGGTTGCTCCATTTCCTTTTAACAACCCTGTTACGCTCGTTCCCAGCGTGATATTTGGAACAGTTCCGGAAGAGGCGCTTCCTTGAAATCCGTTGGCCGTCACAATACTAACTCCGGTTACTCCACCGGAGCCACTTCCACCTCCCGAAGCAGGTGTTGCCCATATCACTCCAGTTCCGGTACTGTTTACCGTCAATACCTTATTCGCATCGGTAGATGTATTGTATGTGGGAACTTTCGAGTCGATATACGCTTGGGTGGCGGTGCTCATAATTTTGTCAATATCCTTTGTATTATCAACATTGCCAAGTCCAATATCGGCTTTCGTAATATTTATCATCGATTTTAACGCGGATGCCGTAATAGCAAAAGGAGCTTGGGTCAGGCTGGTATTGTTTCCCAGAATAGTATTTGGAGCAATATTATCCATTCCTATTGTTACGGTTCCGGATGTACCGGCACTGATAAGCGGGCTCAGAACATTAATGGCTGTAACGCCGTTGGCAGATAGGCTACCTCCCGAGAGAGAGAGGCCTGTTCCTATTTGTACATATTCGGGTTGCCCGTTGCCGGAGCTTGAGCGTCCTATAATATAATTACTGCTCATATTTGTCATTTTCGATAGCGAGATGGCTTGATTGGGAATCAGTAATGGATCTGCCGATGTTCCCGATCCGCTCAGGGTTGCATCGTGGGTAACACTTGAGATGCCACCTCCTCCACTGATAACTTTGCTGTCTACGTAAGTCTTCACAGCTTTTTCCGATGGGTATTTTGTGTCGGAGTTGGACGATAATGTTCCGTCGGTGCTCTTATTTATTTTATCTTCTTTTAGGTCTAATGCACTTTGCGTGGCATCACTGATTGGCTTAAGTTTGTCGCTGGTATTGTCTACATTTCCAAGTCCGATATCTGTTTTGGTCGTACCAATCATTGTTTTCAAAGCAGAGAGACTCATTGCGGTTGGGACTGCAGTTGCGGTAGTGTTATTGCCCAAAATGGTATTGGCCGGAATCATGTCTAATCCCAGAGTGATATTGCCGGATGTGCCACCTCCTGTTAATCCTGAATTGGCAGTTACTCCGGTGATTGTTCCTGTGCCGGCACCGGATGCAGAGAGAACTCCTCCATTAAGTGTTAATCCTGAACCTATAGTTATGGATTCCGGGCTTCCGGTTCCACTTGTAGAACGTCCAAGCAATGTATTGGCAGAAATATCCGTGAGTTTTGATAAGCTGACCGATTTGTCTGCCAGTTTGGTGTTAGTTATGGCTCCATCAGCCAAGCCTAAAGGCGAACCTGAAATACCGGATCCTGTCAGGGTATTATCACGGTAAACTGAAGTAAGTCCACCTCCTGCAGCAATAGTTATTTGTTGCTTCATTTGGTAAAGGGCTTCTTGTACCGTGCTGGCATATAACCCCGGAATTTGAGGCATCAGTTGTACGTTGCCGGCATAAGGATATTCGGGAATCCAGGCCACACCGTTAAATTTCATTATCTGACCACTGGCCGGAGCAGTTACTGCCAGAGGTATGGTTTGTAGTTGGGTGACTTTTGTCGCGGTGTAAGGACCGGTAACATCACCGGTCAAGCTTTCTGTTGTAGGCGTCCAGTAAAGGCCATTGTATCGCAAAGCTTGTCCGGCCTGAGGCGTGGTTGCCATTAAAATATTTCCTTGAATCTTATCTATTTTGGTTGTTGTTCCGGTAGAGCTGACATCACCCGTGAGGCTGGAAGAGTTACTGCCGGAATTTGTTTTTGAAGAATCGATCAGGTCTTTCAGCACTTTTCCCTGATTTGCGGATAAGGCCGATGTAGTAGAGGTCGATGTCAGGTTATCTATCACCGGAGTTGTAGAGGCGTTGCCCGAACCGCTGGTTGCGGCATAAAGGGCATAAGGCACGCTCAGTAACTGGCTCGAACCTGAAATGGTATAGCTGCTCCCTCCGGTAGGATCTACTTCTGTTTTTATAAAGTAGGGGCCTTTCGACCAATCGATAGAGCTGAAAGCGGTTGACGGAAAAGAACCTCCACCAACTTCAATAGTTACCAACCCGTTTGCATTGGTCGATACCGCATGAGTTTCCGAATAGACAGCGGTACCTGTTGGAGTGCCCTGTAGTATACTAATCCGGATGCCCACATTTTTATTTTGTATCAAAGTGGAAGTTGCATCTCTGATAACGGCTTGATAAGTCATTTTTTGAGGAGCCTGAGCATACAAGAGTGTTGTAATAGACAGGGCAATAAGCAAATGTAGCAGATGTTTCATCGTAGCGTGTTGTCCTTAATAATTTTAAAAATGCGCATTAAATTCTTCTTGGAACTACTAATTGTTAATAGGTAAGCTCCGGTCGGCAGATCAACCATGGATACTACGGTGCTGCTCGATTGTATTTTATTTTGCGTGATCAATTTTCTGTTTGAGGTGTATAGCAAATATTGAAATGCAGTTGGATCTGCATTTTTTATATTGATAGTCACGTTGTTCGATGTCGGATTTGGAAAGACACTACAATTTATGGAGACTCCATCCGTGTCATCTCCCGGATCGATGGGCGACACGTGCAGGGCATACGTTTGTTGTACTCCTTCTGCAAATGACTTGTCTGCGCTGACAATGGTTGTATATGCAACCTGTCCTAACGTGTAACTGATACTGCTTCCGTTAGAACTTTGAATATCACCACCTGCACTGCTGGTGACATTTTGCGCTGCTATACTTTCCGACAATATCAAAGATAAATATAAAATAATGCGATATTTCATAAAATATATATAAATGCATTACTACAAAGACAATCGTTTCTTTTATTCGTTATATGTTACAACGAATAGATGCTTGTATGCATATGTTTAGTATTCAAATGTTTATTGTGTGTATGCCGGTTGCGTTCTCGTTTTGTTTTCGGTAAACAGAAAACAAAATCAGACACAAATCTGCATATCCAGATTGCATTCGATCAAAGTCTTTTCATTCGCATAGAAAGAAGAAGACCCAATCCATTTCAAAAAATCAGGAATTTTCTCTTTAGATTATTAGAAGAAAGCCCGTAGGCTGATTTGTGTGTGAAAAAGCAAATTGGAGGCTAAATTTTTTTTAATAATTACGCGTATCTGTTTGTGATAAACTTGACTCATCTTTGAACCTTTCTTGTTTGAACCAGCGTAATTTCAACGGATGTAAGAATAGCTATTTTTAGTATAAGTATTTTACAATAAGATATTTAGCTTGATGTTTCTGACATCTGTTGATAAACAGAAAAAACATTTTCCAATAATTGTTTTCTTTTGTGTATCTATATTGCTTCTAAATCACACTACAAAACAAATATACAGATATTTAATTCATTGTGCAATGATAATACACATTTTGTATGAGTTAAATAATGTTGTTTTGTAATTTGATTTGTTTTTAATTTCTACGTTCTTTTTTCTTTTCTTGTCTCTTGCTCATAAAGAGCATAAATATAAGTGTTTGCGCTATGTAATAATTTTAGTGTAAATAAATGGAATTTCATTGATTCAATATTGCTCTGGCTGTTTTCTAGTTTTTTGCGTCATCGATTGTTGTAATCGCATGATTACGGTTAATAAAAACAAACAAACATAAAAATTAATAATTGATGAATTACTCCCTTAGGGATGTTTGATTGTCGTGAAAGAGTCGTTTTTGAAGTTGTCTGAATGTTTTCTCGAATGCTTGACTGAAAAAAAACAAGAACTTTTTAAATATTGGCGATAATTGTGTATTTTTGCGCTTCAAATCGATTTTTTCATTTCTAAATATTCCATGCTTTATGGCAACAAACAAAGGAGCTCAAGAACCTGATAATCTGAAGACCGTTGAAAATGTGCTGAGTCAATCAGAAGCTTTTATCGAAAAATATCAAAAACAAATTTTATACGGAGTTGGCATCGTTGTTCTGGTTGTGTTAGCCATTCTGGCTTTCCGCAACTGGTATCTTGTCCCGAGAGAGAATAAGGCCGAAACAAAATTGGCGGTTTGTCAGAACTATTTTGCTGTCGATTCATTTCAGGTTGCCCTGAACGGTGACGGAACTGAAAACTGCATCGGGTTTAAGGGTGTGGTTGATGAGTATGGGATGACTAAATCGGCTAACCTTGCTAATGCGTATGCAGGTGTATGTTGCTATAAACTGAAAGATTATAACAATGCAATCAAATATCTGAAGAAGTTTAACGGAAAAGATTTGAATATTGCGCCTTCAATTACAGGTCTGATCGGAGACAGTTACGTTGAACTGGGGCAGGTTGAAGAGGGGATTAAATATTTTTTGAAGGCAGCTGATGCTGACAACGAAATGATTAGTCCGATCTATTTGAAGAAAGCAGCGATTGCTTACGAAAGCCGTGGCGATTACAAAAAAGCAATTGAAGCATACACAAAAATAAAAGACCAATACGTCAGAAGTCAGGAAGCTGCTGATATGGATCGTTACATTGCCCGTGCACAAGCTTTGGAAAAATAATAAATAGTGTATTGCGCACTAAAATGAGACTGCTTCAAATATGTTGAAGCAGTTTTTTTATCTCTTAATTCAATCAATTTATGTCAACTGCAAATCACAATTTGTCCGACTACGAAAGCGATAAGCTCCCATCTGCCAGTGATATGCGCTTTGGAGTGGTTGTGTCGGAATGGAATCCGGATGTTACCGAGGGGTTGTTGAATGGCGTTTTGCAAACTTTGCAAAAGCAGGGTGCTAATCCCGATCAGATTGTTGTTCAGTATGTGCCCGGTAGTTTTGAACTGGTTTATGGGTCCAAATGTTTGGCCGATAATGCGCATGTTGACGCGGTTATTGCGCTCGGATCTGTTGTGCGTGGCGATACGCCGCATTTCGACTATGTTTGCCAGGGTGTGACACAGGGTATCTCATACCTGAATGCCACGCAACCGGTGCCCATTATCTTTGGATTGTTGACGACTGATACGATGGAACAAGCTACCGATCGTGCCGGAGGTCGGTATGGCAACAAAGGCGATGAGGCTGCCGTAACAGCGATTAAGATGATTGCCTTAAAACGTAGTTTCTAATAAGTTATAAGAATAAATAAGCAAGAGGAGTTAAATGCAGATATTTGACTCCTCTTATTTTGTTTGTGTTCATAATTATTTCATTCATATTTAATTATGAATAGTGTCATTGATAATCGCAGTGTTGCCAGCGCTTAATGGGGGTAAATCAGAATAAACTCACCGTTTTATTCCTATTTTTGTATCTTCATGTAGAATGTTCCTTTATTCGTTATGTTATTTAAAAATTCTATCCCGGCAGACCTGGCTCAACAGCTGTTTGATGACAGCGAGAAAGCGTTGCGCTTTATTGCCGATATTAAATGGGAGGATGGATTTGTGTGCCGGAAGTGCGGAAATACAAACTATTGCGATGGCAAATCTCCCTCTTCAAGGCGGTGTACCCGATGCAAAACAGAGGAATCGGCCACAGCACATACGCTTTTTCATAACTGTAAATTTCCGATCAACAAGGCATTTTATATTGCGTACACGGTGTGTGTGGAAGGAAAGCCGTTGTCGTCTTATTGTTATGCCGATCGCTTGGGTTTGAACCAGATGACCTGTTGGAAATTTAGGAAGCGAATAGAAACCTGTCTCGGAAAGCAGAAAGAGCAAAAAGAAGAATCTTCGTTGCAGTCGATTTTAATGACGCATGATTGACCGGTGTCATTGTTTTATTGCAGAATATTCTTATCTTTGCACCCGCTTTACGCAAGGGGCAGTTACCAGAGTGGCCAAATGGGGCAGACTGTAAATCTGCTAGCTTACGCTTACGGTGGTTCGAATCCATCACTGCCCACAAATTCATTTATCGGTGAAACTCAATTCAAAATCGAAAATGAATAAATTGTAAATATTATTACACGTGTTCTTGGTAACCACGTAAAAAACAAGACTATGAAACAAAGTATTTCCCCTGTATTTCTGCTTTTGACAGTGGTGTTCACCACTTGTTTATTAATTTCCAATTTAGTTGCGGCAAAGATTGTTGTTATCGCTTCGGTAGCAATACCTGTGGGAATTTTCCTTTTCCCGATCACCTACATCATCAGCGATGTCATCGCCGAGGTTTGGGGATTCCGGAAAGCCCGCCTTATGATTTGGCTGGCGTTTGGAATGAATTTCTTTACCGTGTTGTTTTATCAGTTTGCTGTGGC
>CAZFTY010000135.1:0-6567 GCA_964521835.1 uncultured Microbacter sp. | reverse complement strand
AGCGCCTATTTTGTACCCCGAAAAGATAACATTTTTGCGATTATTGAACTGCCATTTGATAACAAGACGGCATCAATTTTTTGCGATTATTGAACTGCCGATTAAGGATGATGCAACGACAAACCACAAACATCCATATTATAAAAAATATCAGGATGCGGAAAATATTACTGACTGGTGGTCTTCCAGGACTATGCAAATCATGCGCTATGCCGAAGTTCTTTTAACATATGCCGAAGCCAAAGCTATGTCAGGTGGGCCTGATGCATTGGCCTATACCTGCATGAAGCGTATCCGTCAACGAGCCGGGCTAACTGAATTACCAACCGGAATGTCGGCAACTGATTTTCGGGATGCTGTCGTAGCAGAAAGAGGATGGGAATTTGCAGGAGGCGAACCAGCTGCCCGTTGGTTTGATCTTGTTCGTTTGGAAAAAGTTGAATCAGTCACAACCAGCAGAGATGCTTCCGAAGTTCCTCTGGTTAACCAACCTTCAAAGACAAGCTATTTCATGCCAATTCCGGCCTCAGAAATAGCTTTGAATCCAAAACTGGGAGTAGAGTAAGCTTCTCTATTGACCGTCTATAGGATAAAGAAGCAATATAGAAATGTAACGTCATCTATATTGCTCCTTTTGACTTCGTTATATTTCGAAGTCGTCTTGACTTTCTATTTTTTGACCCCCAACCCTCCCAGACAATAAATGTCTGGACTTACAGCCAAAGGTGGGCTGTAACTTTGCAAAATGCACAAAGTTTTCTCGTTTTAAGAACGAATTCCTCCAAAACAAAAGGCTTTCCGCTTTCCCTCTCCATTTGGGAGAGGGTGGCCGTAGGCCGGGTGAGGTCGGGGAGGTGAGGTCAGACGATAAATGTACCGATGATAAATATCGGCATTTACAATCAGACTCCGACACGAAGTCTTTGATCCCGACATTACATCGTCGGTGGTCGTCGTGAGAGGGGTCGATGAGTAAAAGCAAACTATAAATTACATATTCAGAAAAAGCCAAGATAACTTCTTCATTTTCATACTATAATATTTTTTTCGTTTAAGGACACATGGAACTCCATATCGCTGGAAATTATTACAATCCGCTTGAATGTTCTACAGCAACATGGTCGTTTCATACAATCAGTGTCTACTTCGAAGACAATCAACAATTCGTACTTCTTATTTTAACTTATTTCATTTCCTGAACTTACACATAAAAACGCCATGAATATAACAAAAAAAATTATTCTCATTTATTATCAACGATTCAAGTCGTTTTTCCATAAACCGGGACAGTTTATCGCGATATTCTGTTTGTTTTGTTGTTATAACGCCTCATTGGTTATGGCGCAAAATTCCGTTACTATTACAGAGTCTGACGAAAATATTCCTACTTACTTGTCCGGAGCTCCAGATCCGAGCCCCATGTTCTTCTTTGGAAGGGGAACTCAAGGCGCAGAACAGCGTATTTATCCTTATCCTTTGTACGATAATCTGACCAATAAAAAAGCAGATAAATCGTATCATATCATCTACCTTGAAAACGAGTATGTAAAAGTCGGAATCGCTCCAGAACTGGGAGGAAAGCTTTTTTCTGCGGTAGATAAGACCAACAATTATGATTTTATTTATCGGCAGCATGTCATAAAACCCGCGCTTATCGGACTGACCGGAGCATGGATATCGGGTGGCTTGGAATGGAACATTCCGCATCATCATAGGGCCACGACTTTTGTACCAGTACAGTACAGCATCGAGAATGGACGCGATGGAAGTAAAACGGTATGGGTAGGAGAACTTGAAATCCGGCATCGGATGCGGTGGTCGGTTGGGTATACGCTGAGTCCGGGAAGCTCTATTGTAAAGTGTACTATTCACATCAGCAATCGTACTCCGGTGGAAAATACCATGCTATGCTTTGCAAACATAGCCGTTTCAATCAATAAGGATTATCAGGTCATTTTTCCGCCACATACGCAATGGTCTACAGGGCACAGTAAGCGGGAATTTAATCCTTGGCCCATAGTGAATGGAGTAGACATGAGCTGGTACAAAAACAATAAAACCTCAAATTCATGGTTTGCCGTAAATGATGAAGATGATTTTGTAGCCGGTTATGATCATGGCAAAAATGCAGGCATTCTCAATATTGCCAACCATCACATTGTTGCCGGCAAAAAGTTCTTTACCTGGGGAGTTGGAAATATGTGGGACAAGATACTGACCGATAATGATGGCCCTTATCTTGAAATTATGGTCGGAGCTTACTCCGATAATCAACCGGATTATTCGTGGTTACAGCCATCGGAAGAGCGCTCTTTCGACATGATGCTCTTCCCGTTTCGTAACATCGGAGGGGTGAAAAATGCCAATCAAAACGCTGCTGTCAATTTTGAAATTCATAACGGAAAAATAGAATACGGATTTTATGCTACCCGATCGTTTCCAAACGCAACCATAACCTTGCAAGCCGGAGATAAAATATTGGCAAAAGAACAAATTTCAATTAATCCGGGCAAACCGTATTCCGGACAAGTTTACATTCCGGCTGGAATGGATGGCCAGACGATCCGTGCATCGCTCACATCCGAAGGGCAGGAATTAATCAGTTATTCGCCTGTTAAACTCACACCTATCACTAAGCCTGTCGGCTATACAGATGCCCCAAAACCAGGGAAAATAGAAAATATAGAAGAACTATTTCTTGCCGGTCAAAGAATTGATCAGTTTCATAATCCGACATTAGATGCCGATTCTTATTGGGAAGAAGTTTTGAAGCGTGACTCGGGGAATGTAGCTGCTAATACGGGAATGGGGATTGTCATGTTAAAAAAAGCACGCTACACAGATGCTGAACAATATCTGAAAAGAGCTATTAGCCGCCTGACATCTCAATATACTACACCTAAAAATGTTGAACCGATCTATTATCTTGGGATTGTCCAAAAAGCCGAAGGCAAATATGATGATGCTTTTACTACTTTATACAAAGCAACCTGGAAACAAGAATGGAAGGCTCCTGCTTTTTATTCGTTAGCCGAAATTGCATCACTCAAGGGAGACTACACAGAAGCTCTTGACCTTATAAATCAATCTCTTGATGCAAATGCATTGAATATAAGGGCATACGCACTGAAATCGGCTATTTTAAGACATCTCAACCGATCGGACGAGGCTCAAAAAACAATTGCATTTGCCAAATCAAAATGTGACAAATTAGATACACAGTTGATGGCGGAAGAATGGCTGGCAACCAAGAATCAAGGAAATCTTGATCTGCTATGTTCTACAATACACCAACATCCTGTGAATGCAGAAGAAATAGCCGCAGGCTATTTGAACAGTGGGCAATGGGATGACGGTATAACTGTTTTGTCACGGGTAATAACACAAATTTCCGACAAAGCCGCAATATCGCCGTTGGTATATTATTATCTGGGCTATTTTGCCGAACGGACCGGCAATATGCAACAAGCCACTGTTTACAGAAAACAGGCTGCATTGCAACCATTCGACTATGTATTTCCATTCCAACAGGAGATGATTCCCGTGTTGCGTAGCGCCATTCTGGCAAATCAATCTGATGCCAGAGCTCCTTATTATTTGGGGAATCTTCTGTATGACTGGCAACCGCAGGAAGCTTTACTTCTGTGGGAAAACGCATCGAAACTTGATCCCGGCATGCCGATTGTTTGGAGAAATCTGGGAATTGCCTATTCTCATTTGAAAGACGATGATGCTATAAAAAAAGCAATAATCTGCTTTGAAAAGGCAATCAATATTTCCAAGCCATATCCAACGCATTTGGTGGAACTGGATCAACTATATAAAGCCGAAGGCATTCCAGTAGCCAAAAGACTTGCTTTGCTTGAAAAGAATAAAACGGTAGTCTCAAAAAAGGATGATGCACTGGGTGCACTGATTAACCTTAAAATATTTAATGGGGAAGTAAATGAAGCCATTTCGTTGATGCAAAACAGAATATTTAATATTTGGGAAGGTGGTAGCGCTTTCAATACGGGACAAGCTTGGGCGGATGCTCATCTGATTAAAGGTTTGACCTTTTATAAAAAGAAACAATATACGGAAGCCTTGTCGGCACTTGAAATTGCGATGAATCCACCCGAAAATTTACGTGCCGAAGGATCCAATACGCGTTTGTATCAGATAAAATATTGGATAGGTTGTGTTTACGAATCCAGAGGAGATAAAAATAATGCTCAAAAGCAATGGTCGGAAATCATCTCATCGGATACTACAACGGCTGCTTATGGACGATGGAATTCCGGTTTAAGACAAATGCAACGCTATTATGTTGCGCTGTCGAAAGCGAAACTCGATCCGGCATACGACACCGTTGCTTTTATGCATGATTTGTGCAATAGAGAAAAAAATATGCATCTGGATGTAGATAACCGCAAGGACTATCAATTCGTACATGAGCAGAGCAAACAATCTCTCGATGATCGCGCGTATCCCTACTATCTGGCAGGTTTGGGATATCTTGGTCTTGGAGATAAAAAGAATGCACAAATAAATTTTGAACAGGCACTGATAATTTCTCCCGATTTCTTAAGTGCTAAAATTGAACTCGATCAACTTAAATAATCAAACGCAATAGGCTATGAGTTTCATCTTCTTTTCAATGTACATGGATTCATCTAACTTTTAACTCAACATTTGCTGAAAGCTTTAATTGATCGTAACAAATCAGGATTTGCCCATCTTTCGTACCCTTTTTGAACGAAAATCACCCCTACGAAGTGACGTTAATCTTGTAAATTCGCAATATAAAAAACAACTATAAAATACTATGACCACACAAGAACTTAAAACTTCATTTGAAGATCTTTATCAGGCTTTTGCCGCTGCCATCTATTTTTTTCTCGGAAGTGGTTACAAATGGGCTATGGCTCACTATCTGAATCCTATTTGCTATCCAGCATTTCCTGATTGCATCTAAAGATGGTTCGGATGATACAACATCTCCAATCTATCAGAATCCGGGATGGTCGACCACCGCTAATACCGGAGCACAAAATTAATCCGGCAACGGGGTTATTGATTAAATAGGTTTAGTTCAACCCATCCTGGGTATAGCTCAGGATGGGTTTTTATTCTCATTTCAGGTTAATAGATTATATTTCAAGTGTTTTTATCAAATAAAAATACGAAATTTGGCCTTGATTCTTTTCAAAAATAACCAACCATGATAAAATTCACACCCCTTTTCTTGTTTCTTTTGTTGATAACATGTCACGTTTGTGCTCAACAGCACATGTCTAAATATCAGCAAAACGTCCCACTCGATTCTATCCGTCTGAGTGATCCTGCAATTCTAGCTGATGCAAAGACCGGCATGTATTATATGACTGGAACAGGTGGTATGATGTGGAAAAGCAAAGACTTGAAATTATGGTCCGGTCCTTTTCGGGTAGCTCAAACCGACGATTCTTCTTGGATGGGGCCGAATCCTATGATCTGGGCGGCCGAACTGCATGCTTACAAAGGAAAATATTATTATTTTGCCACTTTTACCAATCGAAATATTAAAATTGATACTGTCCGGGGCAATGTGATAGAACGCCGGGCTTGTCATGTGTTGGTCAGCAACCAACCCGATGGGCCTTATATACCTATGAAAGACGCCACTTATCTTCCGGCCAACATGCCCACTCTCGATGGCACGTTCTGGGTGGATAAGGATGGTAAGCCTTACATGATCTTTTGTCATGAATGGTTGCAAAACTGGAACGGAACGATTGAGAAAATTGAACTAAAACCGGATTTGAGCGGGTCTGTTGGAACGCCCTCTGTTCTTTTCCGTGCCAGCGATTCACCCTGGAGCCGTGAAAAAGAAAACAGAGTTGACAAGACAAACAAAGTGACCGATGGACCGTATTTATTCAGGACGGCAACCGGCCGGTTGGGCATGCTATGGACGAGCTGGATTTATGACACTTACACTCAGGGAGTGGCTTATTCGGCAAATGGAACGCTTGAGGGTCTCTGGATTCAGGAAAAAGAGCCTATCACTCCTCCAAATTTCGGACACGGAATGCTTTTCCGTACCTTAGACGGCAAATGGCTAATGTCGGTTCACAGTCATAAAAACAGTAACGGGCATTATGTGCGCATTCCCCACCTCTTTGAAGTCGATCTTTCGGGAGATAAACTGATTGTTGGAAAATCTTATACCCCATAACATCATCTGTATATTCAAAAGCGCCCATACATTCATTTGGCACTATAGTGAATTACAATTTACAAACTATATTACTTCAAAATAATCTTCAATAGCCTCTATATACCAGATGAGAACCATATCATTTTTCTTAGCATTCATAATTTGCTTTTTGGCATCAGCAGAAACAAAACTCAACGGAGGACTTCTTTGGAAAATATCAGGTAATGGATTGGAAAAACCATCCTATCTTTTTGGCACTTATCATTTGATGCCCTACCAATTTTTAGATAGTGTACCTGAATTCTATAAATGCTACAATTCTATTGAACAGGTAGTTGGAGAAGTCCAAATGGATTCTATCAATATCAAATCCGGCATCTCTTCCT
>CAZFTY010000134.1:0-6581 GCA_964521835.1 uncultured Microbacter sp. | reverse complement strand
ACCGACGTCTGTATGCAATTGGCCTCATAGCAGGTTACAAGACGCGCACCTTACAACTAATGCAGAATGAGAAGATGGCTCCGAAGATGTATGCCAAAGACAAATTGCCGTTGGTGCCCGAGATGATTACAGGAACCCGAAATAGCAAAGGAATTTTCTCAAAAACAAAGATTTAACCGCAAAGGTCGCGAAGACTTGCGCAGAGATCGCAAAACATATATGGGCATGATTGAAAATGAACTTTCTTCCCGAATAATTGGCCTGGCTATCGATGTCCACAGGGCGTTGGGCCCCGGTTTGTTGGAAAGTGCGTATCAGGAATGCTTGTGTTATAAATTGAAAGAAGCCGGATTTTTTATAGAAAAAGAGAAGCCAATGCCATTAATTTTCGAAGGAGTTAAGTTGGACTGCGGCTACCGGATTGATATTTTAGTTGAGAAGAAAGTTTTATTGGAATTAAAAAGTGTGGATGCCCTTAATGAAGTTCATTTGGCTCAGACACTAACCTATATGAAATTAGGAGGATATAAACTGGGATTGTTGATTAATTTTAATGTCTTGCAATTGAAAGATGGCATTAAAAGAGTGGTAAACCGTTTATAAATCTCTGCGTCCTCTGCGAAAAACTTTGCGTTCTTTGCGGTTAATACAGACTAACTATGAAGAAATTAGGATTCTATCCCGGCTGTTCGTTGAAGGGCTCTTCATCGGAATATGCGCAATCGGTGCTGGCCGTGGCAAAAGCTTTCGACATTGAGTTGGAAGAGATCAACGACTGGAACTGTTGCGGTGCTACGGCAGCTCACAATATGAACAAGGAGCTGGCTCTCTCCCTCTCGGCCCGCATTTTGGCATTGGCCGAAAAGCAAGGCATGACTGAAGTTGTGGTGCCTTGTGCCGCCTGCTACAACCGCCTGACGGTGACTCAGCACGAACTGAATAAAGACGAAGCGCTTAAACAACGTGTTTGCGACATTATCGAAATGCCATTGAGCGGCAATCTGCAAATATTGAACGTGATGCAGTTGATCGATAAATATGTGGCCGACCGTCTGGAAGAGAAGGTAACAACGCCGTTCGGTCACAAGGTGGCCTGCTACTACGGTTGCTTGTTGGTTCGTCCTCACAATATTCTGCAATTCGACCGCCTGGAAGATCCGCAATCGATGGATATACTGATGAAACGCTCGGGTGCCGAACCCATCGAATGGGGTTTCAAGACAGAATGTTGCGGAGCCGGATTTTCCGTATCGCGTACCGACGTGGTAGCTAAATTATCGGGCAACATTGTGAAAGATGCTGCCGATCGTGGTGCTGAGGCCATCATTGTGGCCTGTCCTATGTGCCAGTCGAACCTCGATATGCGTCGTCCGCAAATCAACGAATACCTGAAACAGAAAATCGATATACCGGTACTGTACATTACACAGGCCATTGGGCTTGCCGTGGGACTGAGCCCGAAAGAGGTTGGCTTGCAGAAACATTTCGTCCCGGTAGAAATCGGATAAAACACAAAGACACGGAGACACAAGTTATTTTTGCATTGACAATTATCTTTGTGCCTTAGCGTCTTCGTGTTGAAATATAAAATTAGCACCATGGCAAAGATAAATGTCCAAAGAACAGACATTACAATATTGAAAATCAACGATAACGATTACATTTCGCTGACCGATATTGCAAAACATAAAACGGATGATCCGTTCATTGTTGTATGTAACTGGATGCGTAACAGGAATACGATTGAGTACCTTGGTATTTGGGAGACATTGTATAATCCAGAGTTTAAACCTATCGAATTCGATAGGTTTAGAAATGAAGCAGGACTTAATGCGTTTACTATGTCTCCGCAGAAATGGATTGAAGCAACTAACGCCAAAGGTATTGTTTCAAAATCAGGGCGTTATGGAGGAACTTTTGCGCACAAAGACATTGCATTCAAATTTGCGGCGTGGATTTCTATTGAATTTGAGTTGTACTTTATCAAAGAATTCCAGCGGCTCAAAGAGGAAGAACAAAAGCAGGTAGGTTGGTCAGCTAAAAGAGAATTGGCAAAAATCAATTACCGGATTCATACCGATGCCATCAGGAAACACCTTGTGCCGGCTGAATTGACCCAACAACAAATTTCAATTGTTTATGCCAGCGAAGCCGATGTGTTGAACGTCGCCTTATTTGGTATGACGGCAAAGCAATGGCGTGATGAAAATCCTGATCTGGCAGGTAATATTCGGGATTATGCCACCATCAATGAGCTGATTTGTTTGTCGAATATGGAGAGTTTGAATGCTGTATTGATTAATGACAACATGCCGCAAAGCGAACGATTGGTCAAACTCAACCGGATTGCCATTGAGCAAATGAGGGTATTGACCGAATCTGAGCAACGAAAACTATTGAAATAAAAACACTTAGAGTCTTAGCGTCTTCGTGTTGAAAAAAGAAATAATAATTTGGAGAATTTAGTGATTTGAGGGAATGATTACCTGTTGTTTCATCCTCAAATTCCCAAATTCCCAAATTCCCAAATTAGTACCATGTCGAAAATAGGAGTTTTTATTTGCCATTGCGGAGAGAACATCAGCGCTACCGTCGATTGTGAGAAAGTAGCTGCCGAAGCCGGAAAAATGGATGGGGTGGAATTTGCCACCGACTACAAATACATGTGTTCCGATCCGGGGCAAACACTCATCAAAAACGCCATCAAAGAAAAAGGGCTGACCGGTGTGGTGGTAGGAGCCTGCTCGCCGCGTATGCACGAACTGACGTTCCGTAAAGCGTGTGCTGAAGCCGGACTGAACCCTTACCTCTGCGAAATGTCGAACCTGCGCGAACACTGCTCGTGGGTGCACGAAAAAAACGAGCAGACCACCGAAAAGGCGATCGACTTAGTCAAGATGCTGGTGGAGAAGGTGAAGAAAAACAAACCGTTGAACGCTATCAAGGTGCCCATTACCAAAAAAGCGTTGGTGATCGGTGGCGGTATTGCCGGAATTCAGGCAGCTTTGGACATTGCCAATGCGGGCCAACAGGTCATCATGGTGGAGAAAGAACCCTCCATCGGCGGCCACATGTCGCAACTCTCCGAAACTTTCCCTACGCTCGACTGTTCGCAATGTATCCTTACTCCCCGCATGGTGGAGGTGGCACAACATCCGAATATTACCCTGTACACTTACGCCGAACTGGAACATCTCGACGGTTTTATCGGCAACTTCAAGGCAACCATTCGCCTGAAGGCAAAAAGTGTCGATTATAAACTCTGTACTGGTTGCGGGCTGTGTACCACTAAATGTCCAAGCAAAAAAATTCCCAGCGAATTCAACGAAGGGCTGGGCATGCGTACTGCTATCTACACGCCGTTCCCGCAGGCAGTGCCCAACAAACCGGTGATCGACAGGGCTAACTGTACTTACTACCAAAAAGGCAAATGCAAGGTATGCGAAAAAGTATGCCCTACAGGTGCTATTCAATACGACCTTCCCGACCAATTTATTACCGAAGACATCGGAGCCGTGGTGATTGCCACCGGTTTCAACGTACTGAAAACCGACTTCTTCCCAGAATACGGTTACGGCAAATATGCCGATGTACTTACCGGATTGCAGTTCGAACGTCTGGCTTCGGCATCGGGTCCGACACTGGGTGAAATCCGCCGTCCGTCGGATGGTAAAGTGCCCAAGAAGATCGTATTCATCGCCTGTTCCGGGTCCCGCGATCCGGCCAAGGGTATTCCCTATTGCTCGAAAATATGCTGTATGTACACCGCCAAACATGCCATGCTTTACCAGCACAAAGTGCACGACGGCGAATCGTATGTCTTTTACATGGACATCCGTGCGGGCGGCAAAAACTATGAAGAGTTTGTGCGCCGTGCCATCGAAGACGACGGCGTGAACTATATCCGTGGCCGCGTAGCCCGCATCTACGAAAAGGACGGTAAGTACATTGTGAAGGGTGCCGACACACTGCTCGGATCCAAACCGGTGGAGATTGAAGCCGACATGGTGGTGCTTGCCACGGCAGGCGTTTCCAATCCTGGCGCGGAAGAGCTGGCGCAAAAGATGCATGTGTCCTACGACGCCTACAAGTTCTTTGCCGAAGCGCATCCGAAACTGAAACCGGTGGAAACCAACACGGCAGGTATTTTCTTGTGTGGCGCCTGTCAGGCTCCGAAAGATATTCCCGAAACGGTGGGAATGGCCTCGGGTGCCGCTGCCAAGGTGATTGGCCTCTTCTCGAACAGCGAACTGACCCGCGAACCGTTGATTGCCGTGGTGAACCGTTCGGCTCCTCCGGTATTCTCTACCTGTGTGGGTTGCTTTATGTGCCAGACGGCTTGTCCGTACAACGCCATCGAACGCGAAGAGATCAAAGGGCGCGACGGCAGCGTAATTAAAACTGTGGCCAAAGTGAACCCGGGATTGTGCCAGGGATGCGGTACCTGTGTGGCCTTCTGCCGCTCAAAAGCCATCGACATTCAGGGCTTCTCCAACGAACAGGTATTCGCCGAGGTAATGGCGCTGATGAATGAGTAAAATGATGTGAAGATTTGGGGATTTGAGGATGTGAAGATAAAATCTGTCCCAATGATTAATCAGATTAGAATGTGGAATTAAGAACTAAAAAAGGAAATAGAGTGTGTCTATAAAGTCTATGCAATAATTATTCTGTACTTTCATGAGAAACTACAGTTCAAGGCAATATATGTTTGCAAAGTATCTACTGAATAAAATTGGAATTACTGATCCAGATTTTATTGATAGTTATCTATATTATTATGCAGAAAAATATGGATATTATGAGCGCATTTTTCCAGGAACAGATCTTCATTTTAATGTCTCTCAGAGCATTACAGAATTATTAGATGAAAAGAATTTAAGATCAAATCGAAACTCGATAACATTAAAATATGAAAAAAACACGAGACTAAATGCAACTGACATTGCAAATTTCACTTTTTGTCCTGTTAATTTTTCGATAAATCATTCTTTTATTGTTGAAAAGCCAGTGGCAGAAGTAGCTCGGTTGATTGGAACAGAGTTTCATGAAGAACTGAGATTAATGAAAAAGTCAGGACAACAAAGAGACGATTCTTACTACAATAAATTTGATGATGATGCTCTTATAAAGATATTAAATTCCACTCTTATTTACTTAGGTCATGATGAACAACAAACTGAATCAGGATTTTTTAATAAAGAGAAAAATATAGCATGTAACCCAGATTACATCTTTCAGGATGATTTAGGTGATTTCTTTGTTGTAGAAGAAAAATTTCACTACTATAAAAGGCCACGATATTTTTTAGAAGATGAAATTGAACAATGTGAAAAAAGGAAAAAAATATTTCATATAAACCATATAATGCAGGTGTTGGCATATTTGGACAGTATTACGAAATATCATTTGAAATATGCATATTTAGTGTATTGGTATTTTGATTTTAGTCAAAACAAACCTTATGTTCACGATGTTAGCATAAAGAAAATTCATTTTGATGAGTATTATGCCAAGCTATATAGTAAAACAATAAATGCTCTACATCAGTTTATTAATGATAAGAAAATGATTTTTCTAAATAATAAACTAAATCCAAGAAAATGTGCTGGTTGCGTTGTTACAAAATATTGCGGGCATAAAAGTCAAAAATATTTTGATTTAGAACTACCGTATAGACTTGAAGACCTACAATTATTTCAAGTTGAATTTCCAGAAGAGTTAAGAAAACAATAATGATAAATATTATAATATAACCATGTCAGAATTTGAACCGAAGATCGTTGCGTTTGTCTGCAACTGGTGTACCTACGCGGGTGCCGACCTGACGGGGACGAGCCGTATCAAATACGCTTCCAATGTGAAGATCGTCCGTTTTCCGTGTACCGGCCGCATCGACTTCATGCTGCTGCTCAAAGCCTTTGCCGAAGGCGCCGACGGTATTATCGTATCGGGGTGTCACCCCAACGATTGCCACTACACCTCGGGTAATTTCCACGCGCGCCGCCGTTGGGTGATTTTCCGCGGACTGCTCAACTTTATGGGCATCGACGTGAACCGCATTCAGTTTTCGTGGGTGTCGGCAGCCGAAGGAGCCAAATGGGCTGACGTGGTAAACAGTACTGTGACTGCCGTTCGCGAACTGGGACCTTACACCGAGTATCGCAAGGCAGCCGACTACTTGGCGCAACAGGATCAGAGTATTATTGACGGTCAGGAGGCGATGATAATTAAGTAAACGAGTCGACAAGTTGACGAGTGAACAAGTTAATCTGCAAAAAAGAAATTTTCAATGGAAGAACTGAGAAAAAAGGCTGCTGAGCTGCTGCAATCTGGCGAGGTACAAATGGTGATCGGTTACGAAGAAGGCACCCGTCATCCGCGCCCCTGCTTTATCTCTTCGGCCGACGATGCCGCCAAACTGATATACGACGACCGTTGCACCGGCAATCTGGCCGTTTACCTGACACACAAAGAGCTGGTCGGCGGACAGAAGATTGCCATCACGGCATCCTATTTTGCGCTGCGGAGTATTCTGCGATTGTTGACCGAACATCAGATTCAACTCGACAAATTGGTTG
>CAZFTY010000133.1:0-6597 GCA_964521835.1 uncultured Microbacter sp. | reverse complement strand
CCGGGGTGTAGTCCGAAGAGGTGTGACACATGGCGGTGTTGCGGATCCACATCAGCGTAATCTTTTATCCATTCCTGAAGGTTCCCTTTTTTGCCGATCTTCAACGGGCGCAGCTGATCCCGTTTTTCGCTCCAAACTTTTCGTAGATCGGCATCCGTGTTTAGCGTTTGCGAGGCTTCGACAAGGTTGTTGAAGAGATCCCATAGAATTTCCATGTCCATCGATGAGGCGATAGTTACAACATTGATTTGTCCTTTTTCGTCCCTGTAGCTGTTTTCGGGAGAGGTGGATGGCGCCGTTACCAGATGTCCGTTTTTCTTTATCAACCAGTCCATGCAGAAATCGGCTGCCGATTTCATCAGCGGATAGGCCGTATTTTTAAGGTACTCTTTGTCACCGGTAAAACGGTAGTGGTCGTAGAGGTGCTGCGATAGCCAGGGCGAACCCATAGCCCAGTTAGCCCACATCGGATCTCCTTCTTTTCCTCCCACCGGACAGGCACCGGCCCAGAGGTCGGAGTTGTGGTGCACAGCCCACCCTTTCATGTTGTAAAAATTGCGGGCTATCTCTTTCCCGTTCACAGCGAGGTTATCTATCTGGTGAATAAGCGGTTGCGTTAAATCGGACAGATTCAGCATTTCGGCCGGCCAGTAATTCATCTGCAGGTTGATGTTGGTCGTGTAGTTGCAGTTCCATGGCGGACGTTGGTCTTTATTCCATATTCCCTGCAGGTTGGCGGCGGTTCCACCCGGTCGCGAACAGGAGATCAGCAGGTAGCGTCCGAACTGAAAGTAGAGCGTTTCGAGCGACGGATCTTTTTCTTCCGAAGCATACCGCTTCAGCCGTTCGTCGGTGGGCAGCGACTCTTTGCCGTTGCTTCCCAAATCGAGCGACATGCGGTTGAAAAATTGAGAATAGTCGCGGATGTGGTTCTCCTTTAGCCGGTCAAACGGGAGTGCCGTTGCTTTGTCGAGATAGCTCCTGCAGAGCGCATCTTCATCTTTCCCGTTGGCTTGCGGATCGTTTTTGAAGCCATTGAAGCTGGTGCCTGCCGAAACCAGCAGGACGACTTCGGAGGCATTGGTCACATGCAGGCAGGGATTGGTGCTGACTTTTCCGTCGCACTGTACCACCCGTACCCGATACTGATACCTCATGCCTTTTTCTCCGTTGGGGCCGGTGTAAATAATGGGAAACCGGCCTTCAAAGGGAAGCGAGTAGGGGGCGTTTCCTTTCAGTACGAATTCGTTGTCGCCTATGGCCGTGATGGAAGCTCCGGCAAACGGTGTGTTTCCGGTCAGATCGAATGATAATTGTCTCTTTTTGGAAGCTGTCAGTCGAATGACGATAACCTGATCGGGGGCGGAGACAAAAAATTCTCTTTTGTATTCCACACTGTCGATGCGGAATGAGGTGGTTGCAATTGCTTTTGAAATGTCGAGATCGCGGCAATATTCTACCGGAGTGCCGTTGCGGTGTTGTTGTATCTGCAGATTCCCCATGGGCATGAAAGCCTGAACATCGGGTCCCTGTATGTTTTTCAAAATTGTTGTGGCTTCATTATTTTTCCCCTGAAAAAGTAGTTGCCGTACTTTGGGCAGAAATGCAGGGGCATCAGGCGTCGGATTGTTATTGACAGGAACTCCCGACCACAAAGAGCCTTCGTTAAGGTTCAACAATTCGTCTTTTACGCCGCCATACACCATCAGGCCTAACCGTCCGTTGCCAAGAGGCAGGGCTTCTTCAAATTTTGAAGCCGGTTGATTGTACCATAAACGGAGTGTTTCGGGTTTTTGTGCCGGAGAAATGAATGAAATTGTCAAAAGTGCGCAACATAAAAATGCTTTGCGGAGAAGGTTTGTGTCAGTCATAAATGAAAGATGCTGATTTGGTTATGATTGATAGTAGATGTAATTGACAGGTCGTATGATACTGTTGCAAATATACTGTAAATTTGCTGAAGCATTCATCTTTAATTGTTGCTCAAAATTGAACTTAAAACTATGAGTCATTGTCTGGATATTTTCCGTTATTGCCCGGTGTGTGGATCGCAACACTTTGAGGTCAATAACGTGAAGTCGAAAAAATGTGCCGATTGCGGTTTCGTCTATTATCTCAATCCGTCGGCATCTACCGCCGCTTTTATCGAAAATGAACAGGGCGAACTGCTGGTGTGCCGTCGAGGGAAAGAACCTGCCAAGGGAACGTTCGATCTGCCCGGTGGTTTTACCGATATGGAGGAGACCTGTGCCGATACTATTGCCCGCGAAATAAAAGAGGAGCTCAATCTGACCGTGGATCGTTCGGAAATTCTTTTTTCAATACCCAACTGGTACCGTTATTCGGGAATGAATATCCCCACGCTCGATTTCTTTTTTGTCTGTAAAGTATCTGATTTTTCTACATTACAAGCGGCCGACGATGTGGCGGAAGCTTTTTTTGTGAAACCAGAAGAGCTCGATCCGGAAGAGTTCGGCCTGACCTCCATCCGAAAAGCGGTAACACTATACAAAGAGAAGAAAACTCAGGCCAGCGGATCCTGCAGCGGAAAGTGACAATGCCTTTTACCTCTCCGCAATGCGATGAAAAATTACGATTTTTACAAGACGAAATATGGACGAGAGTTGCTGATCGATCTGATTCCTTTGGAGCGATTGCAGGGTTATCTGGATGATGTACGCACACATACACTCTCATACTACGACATTACCCTGATTACCGAAGGCTCCGGCTTTTTTACGCTGGATGGATCTACGGCTCCGATCGAAAAGGGGATGTTGTTCTTTTCGGCACCCGGACAAATCCGGCAATGGAACTTCGAGAGGATGCCTCAGGGGCTGGTGTTGATCTTTGAAGAGGCGTTTCTGTGCGACTATTTCAACGATGCCCGGTTTGTTGAAAATTTATCTTATTTTTGTTCGTTTTCAAATCCGCCGTCGATGCTGCTGACCGATGCCGAATATCGGGAGTTGGTGCCTCTGATGGAGACAATCTACCGTGAGATTGCGGAGTACGAGACAAAAGATAAGCATATTCTCAGGGCATTGCTCTATCATGCCACCATGCTTTTGAACCGGATGTATTTACAACGTTATCCGGTTGTCGACCGGAAGCCGGAGGGGCGATATATTCATGAATTCAGGGTTTTGGTCGAAAAAGAGTTCCGGCAATGTCGCTCGGTGGCCTTTTTTGCCGATTTGTTGCATATTACTCCCGGCCATCTGAATGATATCGTGCGGTGCGAAATGGGAATCACGGCCAAGCAGTTCATTATCGACCGTACAATGCGCGAAGCCAAACGGATGTTGGGATATACAGGTTTGTCGGTCAATGAGGTGGCGATGGCACTCAATTTTGAGAATCCGTCATACTTTACCCGGTTGTTTGAAAAACATGTCGGTGTGACTCCGTTGCAGTTTAGGGCTAAAATCCTTGAAAAGTGATCTTTCTTCCGGTATAAATTCTTCCGGTCTTGTCGTACAACGTTTACTTTTGCACTACACAAAAATAAAAATGTACGAGAATGAAAAAATGGATTTTTTTAATGATGACGCTTATGGCAACAGTAGGTACAAATGCACAAAAAAGTGAGAGTGGTGTCGCTGCACTCATTATTGCAATGGAAAAAGCGGCTCTTGACAAGTGGGGAAATGGAAATCCCGATGGATTTCTGGATATTTCGGCTCCCGATGTGGTTTATTTTGATCCTTTCGTGGAAAAGCGGTTAGACGGAATTGATCAGTTGAGGGCTTTGTATAACAGCATCAGAGGACAGGTGCATATTGACCGGTACGAGTTGCTGAACCCGAAAGTACAGGCAGGAGCCACCATGGCCGTGCTAACGTTTAACTTCAATGGGTATCAAAAAGAGGTTGTGCATAAATGGAACTGCACCGAGGTGTACCGGCTCGAAAAAGATGGTTCGTGGAAAATCATACAAACACACTGGTCGTTGGTGCAACCCAAGTTGCAATAGCAGCAGGTCATCGCCGGCTATTTCAAATACGATTATCAAGCATGGATTGGAAAGACAAACTCAGTGGATTGAAAGATGTATTGCCTGAAGGCGAAAATATGCCGATGGAGGAGCCGGTAAACCCTGTTATGAAAAGGCAGGCGGAGCCATTACGGGTGGAACTGGATAAACGAAACGGCAAACCGGCCACTATCGTCTCGAACTTTTTCGGAAGTGACGAAGAGTTGAAAGAGCTGGGGAAGACGCTGAAGGTGAAATGCGGCGCTGGTGGTTCGGCACGTGATGGTGAAATATTGGTGCAAGGCGACTTCCGGGTGAAAATTGCCGACATGCTGCTGGCGATGGGCTACAAAGTCAAGAAAATCAATTTTAAATAGATCGGACTTTAGAGTCGTTTTGACTTATAGGCTTTGTGAACTCTCTTGCTCGTTGTACGACCAAATTCCTCCCCTTGAAAGAGGATGGAAGTAGTTAAATTGTTATAATTCAATTTGTTTTGCCGATTTTCAGAGGGGTTAGGGGATAGGTCGAATGCGAAAAATAAGGGAATAACTTTCCCTGTATAATGTGGAATAAACAAAAAACGATCCGATAACGTTAAGCTATCGGATCGTTTTGTATATGCTTTCTGCATTGATATTTCAGTGCTTTGCTCTTCTCTTTTGAATAAGATGGCGTATGCAGTGATCGGTGACAATGAGCACCAATATCAGAAATGCAATGTAGAATCCGAATCCATATTGCGAAGCCGCTTCGGAAGAGAGGTGCAGCGAAGGCATACGGAATGTGACCTCCGACAGATAATCGCGCAGCAGATAAGCTGCCAGTCCGATCAATCCCAGCGAGGTGAGCGAAAGCAGCCCGATATTGAGCAAAAACGTTTGTCGTTTTCGTTTTGCTTCGGCTTTGTATATCTGCGCCATCATTCTGCTTTCGAATCCGGGAGGTAGTGCCGGCTTGGGTTGTCTGTTTAGTGCTTTGGCAATTGCTTTATCTGGTTTCATAGTGTCTTCTTTGTATTAATGAGTACATACAGTTTCTTGCGAATGCGGTAGAGTTTGATCTTCACATTGTCGCCCGTCAGTTCCATAATGGAGGCGATCTCTGCCACCGACCGATCTTCGGTATAGTAGAGCGTAATCAGCATCTTTTCCTCCACGTTCAGTTGTGTAAGTGCCGCTTCTAATTTTTGCAGTAGCTCTTCGTTTTCATCTTCGGCGAACACCGCTTCGGCAGCATCGTCCGAAACACGGTCGAGCATCGCATCGTCGATGGCAGGAAATTCTACGCGGGCTTTCCGGGTGGCCGAAATAGCGGTGTTGTAGGCAATGCGAAACAGCCAGGTAGAAAAACTACAGTCGCCCTTAAACGTGTCGAGCTTTTTGAACGCTTTCAGAAACGTATCCTGCGTCAGCTCTTCGGCATCCTCTTTCGACGGGATAATTCGGGCGATCAGCGAATAGATGGTTCCGCTATACCGGTTGAGGAGAGACGAAAAGCGATTCGTATCTCCTTCGAGTATTCGCTGAATGATTTGAAATTCGTCCCGATTATCCATATATCTTATAGACGCAAAGGCGACAATTTGGTTACAACACGACCCACCCGATAAATTAGTCGCAACCCGATGTAACGAATCATACGAAGTTGCGTCCAATAATGAACAAGGCAAAGTTATTGACTAAAATCGAAAAAAATATGCAGGATATTCTTCTTCTTTTATATCTGGTGTGGGTGTTTCTCTTCAGGCTGCTGTAGCGGAAGGTCTGTTTGTACGGCTCGTTGATGTAAAACAGATGCATAGTTGTAACCGATTTGTAACTATTGCGTCAAATAGGTCAAAGGGCAGAAATATTCACCTAAAACGAAAATAATTATGATGGATTTTATTACGATTCCTCTGGTAGTGGGAATGATTACATTGGGTATTTACAAACTGTTTGAACTGTTTGTGCGGAAAAAAGAACGATTGTCGATTATCGAAAAATTGGGAGAGAAACTCGACGTTTCGGTAATGCAACAAAAGGTATCTCTGCCATTTCGTTTCGATGGTCAGTTTAATTTCGGTACGCTGAAGGTAGCCTGTTTGTTGCTGGGTGTCGGTTTAGGCTTGCTGATCGGTTATTTTATCTGCATCTACTCGGTAGCAGGATATCATTCGCAAGAATGGAACTATACCGTATCTCAATCTATCGGCGTGGTTTACGGAGCATCGGTACTGCTTTTTGGCGGACTCGGATTGCTGGTGGCTTTTATAGTAGAGATGAGCTATATAAAGAAAAGGAAGGAAGAATAATTTTTTGATGCTGTTAAAATTGGAGGGTTATAAAATCGGCGAATGGATGCGATTTTATAACCCTCTTTTGTGAGATGTAGGGTTCAATAAAAGTCAATACGACTTTATATCGTAAACACAATTTGAACCGCAATTTATTTTAACTACCAGAAGTTGAATGCTTATGTTAGTCAAAGCACTTAGAGACTATTGACTTTAGTCAGGATATTCATCATGAACAAACGAATTGACATCAAAAGGTAACTGACTTTGTAAGTAGGTATTATCTCCGGGGTCTATTCAATAAACTGTGTCAGGGAAAGGAGTAAAATTATAACTTTACTAA
>CAZFTY010000132.1:0-6600 GCA_964521835.1 uncultured Microbacter sp. | reverse complement strand
GTTTAATAATCATATTTACAGATATATACATGTAAGCATGGTGGTATGGGGTTACAATTTGACATTAGTAAAACGGAATGGTCTCTTTTGTCCATGTTTTTACGTATATTGATGCGATAATTATTACATTTTGGTGGTTTTTGGTATCAAATAGATTCAATATGAAATTTTAAATTTGGAAATAAAAATGCATTATTATACCTTTGTTCCGTTTTTCAGAATGAAAAGAATAAAAAAAGAGTGAATTTTAACAAAAAGTGAAACCTATGAGAAAAGCGATTACATTGCTATGCCTTCTAATAGGCATTAGTTGGGCATCGGCTCAAACAAAAGTTTCGGGTACAGTCGTCTCTTCCGACGATGGGCAACCCGTTATTGGTGCTACGGTATTGGTGAAAGGTACGTCTACAGGTACAATCACGGATGCTAATGGTGCTTTTGCAATAACATTATCCGGGGGTAGTAAAAAACTGGTGGTCTCTTATGTTGGAATGCGATCAGTAGAATTAGATGCCAAATCTGGAATGAAAGTAGTGTTGGAGTCTGATTCAAAGCAGATGAGTGAAGTTGTGGTTACTGCCATCGGAATTAAAAGATCGGAAAAGAGCCTCGGGTATTCAACCTCTGTAATGGCTCCGAGTGATGGATTAATGAAATCACAACCAGACTTTTTGAAGTCAATGCAAGGAAAGGTTGCCGGAGTAGATATTAAATCTTCACAGGGAACACCTGGTGCTGCTTCTCGTATTAATATTAGGGGTAATTCTTCTTTTTATGGGGATAATGAACCTTTAATTATTGTAGATGGAGTTCCATTGAGCAACTCAACAGTAACAACCTCAAGTCAGACAAGTGGTGGTGGTGCTTATTCTAATGGTTTTTCTTCATTAGATCCTAATGATATAGCATCAATGACTATCTTGAAAGGTTCTGCAGCTGCAGCTTTGTATGGGTCTCGTGCTTCTAATGGTGTTATTCTTATTAAAACAAAATCGGGATCTGTTAATGCATCAAACAAAAAATTTGAGATAACATTAACGTCTTCTTGGTCTGCTGAAAGTATTGCAAATTTGCCAGATTATCAGAATACATACGGAGCAGGATCTAATTTTGGCTATTCCAACTCAAATGGTTCTTGGGGTGCAAAGTTTGGAACATTAGCAACTATTCCAATTCAAAATCCTGATTGGTATACTTATTACCCATCCTTGTTCTCTGCAGATAAGACAGTCCCTTATCAGGCATACCCAAACAATGTTAAAGACCTGTTCAATACAGGATTGGTGGCTGAAAATTCGTTGAACCTTTCTGGAGGTAATGGTAAATCAGCTTTTAATGCGACTTTATCAAACTTGAATCATAAAGGATATGTTCCCGGTTCGAAGTATGATAGAACCAGTATTTCTGTCGGTGGATCATCTAATCTGGCTAACGGATTAAATATACGGGGAAGTGTTAGTTATACTTACACCGATCAAGAGGGTGGTATTTTTGGAGAAAACCAAGTTTCAGGTGCGTCTTCTTCTTTTGCCAGAACTTTATTCTTAGCCAGAAACTGGAATTTAGCTGGGTTACCTTATGAAACACCTTCTGGATTGCCGATTTCTACTAATAATTCTCAATATGATAATCCTTTGTGGGCATGGAAACACAATACTGTGACTTCTTTGACAGATAGAACCATGGCTAACTTTGGGGCAGATTATAAAATTACCGATTGGCTGAGTGCTTCATATCAATTGGGAGCAAATATTTATAGCCTGAGACGAAAAGAAATAATCGATATTGGATCTCGTGCTGCAGGTGGTCTTGGAAATCTTAAATCGGATAATTACAGAACATCCGAATTTGAATCGAATTTCTTATTAACAGCTCAAAAGGATTGGTTTGAGGATAAATTTATGACTAAATTGGTTCTTGGCCATAGCCTAAATCAACGCAACACATCCAGATTGCTCGTAAATGGTGATGTTTTCAATGTTCCGGGTATTTATACTTTGGGTAATGTAAAGACACCAACTATTCTCACGGATGCAACCTCAAAAAGACGCTTGATAGGTACTTTTGCAAACTTGACATTAGGGTATAAGAATTATTTATTCCTAGATTTAACAGGTCGAAACGACTGGTCTTCAACTCTTCCATCTGCTAACAGAAGTTATTTTTATCCTGCAATTGATGGATCGTTTATTTTTTCGGATGCATTTAACTTGACAAGCAATTTCTTTAGCTACGGGAAACTCCGTGCAGGATGGGCAAAAGTTGGTAAAGATGCAGATCCTTATTCGACGTTGGATACATATTCCGTGTTAGATCCGTTTAATGGGGTATCAAGAGCATCTGTTTCCACAACGACGGTAAATGTCGATCTGAAACCTGAGTTCTCTAAAGAGCTCGAATTGGGTGCTCAGTTAGAATTCTTTAAAAGACGATTGGCATTCGATTTTACTTGGTATAATAAGGTATCTACGAGTCAGCTCGCATCTGTTACCTTACCTGCATCAAGTGGATATACCGAATACTATACGAATTTCGGAAAGTTGAGAAATCGTGGAATTGAACTTGACGTTACTGGAAAAATTTTGGATTCAAAAGATCTGAAATGGAGCTTACACGCAACATTTACAAAGAACAAGAATGAAGTGATGGAGCTGATTCAAGGAGTAGATAGAATTCAGTTAGCTGGAGTTTTAGACGAGGTTTCTCCTTACTTGGAAAAAGGAATGCCTTTTGGATATTTGAGAGGAACAGTTGATTATAGAGATGCGACTGGAAATTTATTGATTGATCCTTCTACAGGTATGTTGATAAAGAGTCCGAATCAGCAGATGATTGGAGATCCGAATCCTGATTTCAAAATGGGTTTAGGAACAACTTTCACATATAAAAACTTTTTCTTGTCGGCTCAGTTTGACTGGACAAAAGGAGGCGATATTTATTCTGTAACTGTGAACTCTTTGCTGGGTCGAGGTGTTACTAAAGATACGGAGGATAGAGAACATACTTGGATAATTCCGGGTTATTATGGTGATCCTAATACAGGTAAAGCATTGTTGGATGCTGGAGGTAAGGAAATCAGAAATACGGTTCAGTTAACAACGAGTGACTTGTATTTCGGAAATAGCTTTGCAATAAATTCCGCAACTGAATTTAGTGTATATGATGCAACAGTTTATAGATTTCGTGAATTGACCTTTGGGTATGATTTACCTAAAAAATTATTGGCAAAGACTCCATTCGGAAGTGCTACAATAAGCTTGTCAGGGTATAACTTATGGTTCTATGCCCCCAATATTCCGAAACATACTCATTTCGATCCGGAAGTAAATAGTTTTGGATCTACAGTTCAGGGTATCGAACTAAGTGCAGCTCCAACTACCAGAAGGTATGGGGTTAACTTGAAATTGACATTCTAATTAATTAAAAACAACGAACATGAAAAGAATTTTATTGATATTATCAGCCTCTGTATTATTGTTCGGGTGTGGTAACAACTGGATGGATATTAATACGGATCCCAACAATCCCACGGATGTTCCTATTTCTCTTCTTTTGCCTACAGCAGAGTTGAATGCAACCAGAGTTTTATGTGCTGGTGAAGTCGGTTCAAACGGTGCTGGTATCGGACAAGATTTAGGCGTTTATACACATCAATTATCGACGAGAGAAGAAGCTAATGAATATGGTATAGGTGGAAGTGCGTATTATTTAACCTCTTCTTGGAATTGGATGTACACTTCTACGTTACAAAATATTGATGTTATAATTAAAAAGGCAAATGCTCAGCAAGCTCCTTATTATTCTGGAATTGCGAAGATTATAAAAGCATATTTATATTCTCAGTACGTTGATTTGTTTGGAGATGTTCCTTTCAGTGAAGCAAACAGAAAAGCCGATGGAATTTTCTATCCAAAATTTGATAAAGGGGCCGATATTTATCCTCAGCTCTTTACTATGTTAGATGATGGAATTGCTGACTTAGGTAAAGCGGCTGGAACTGTTGCTCCAACAACTGATGATATAATTTTTGGGGGTAAAGCTACAAAGTGGATTAATACGGCGAATACTATTAAATTGAAGTTATATAATCAGATTCGTTTAGTAGATCCTTCTGTTGGAACAAAGATTGCGGCGCTATTAGCTAGCGGAAATTTAATTAGTTCAACGGAAGACGGATTTATGTATCCTTTTACGAAATTAAGGACACCGGACGAAAGAAATCCAGCCTATCCAGAGACTTATGAAGCTACACAGAAAACTGTATGTATGAGTCCTTGGTTCTTCGAAATATTGAAAGGTATTAATCCTCTCTTTAGCGGAGTGGTGGATCCTCGTATTCCGTACTATTTCTATAATCAGTTGTCGTCGACTATGACAAGTCGTGATGGACATAGCTTTGAATATCGCTATGGAGGTTTTACTTCTCTTTATTTTGGCTCTCATGGCCCTGATCGCGATGGATCGCAAGATGCATCTCAAACTGTTTATGGTATATATCCGTGTGGTGGTCGATATGATGAGGGAGATCATATTAAGGTAAATGCAAGTAGCGGTACCGGAGCAGCGCCATTTAGATTCTTGACATATGCAGATAGGTTATTCATTGAAGCAGAATTAATACAAGCTGGAGTTATAACCGGTGATGCACATGCTAAATTATCTGATGCAATGAATGAAGCATTCAAATTGGTAGATTATGTTGCTACAAAAGCGAATGGAAGTCAAACAATACCTACATTATACAATAGCACAAAAGGGAATGCTTATATAACTAAAATTTTAGCTTTATTTGATGCCGGTGATGCTAATAAGAAGATGGAGATTATTATGACGCAAAAATGGATTTCTAGTTTTGGTGGTAATTATGTAGATCAGTATAATGATTATAGAAGAACTGGCTATCCCGTTCTGTTTGACCCAAATAATACAACAATGGCTCCTGGGGGATATGTAACACCTCCGGCTGGTGGAGATCCTGATCGGACTCTTCCTCCAGTAAGGGTAAGTTGTTCTAAATTATTCCCATTAAGCTTACCTTGGCCGGCTGACGAATTGAATGTGAATAAGCAGGCCCCGGCACAAAAGACGGATCCTTCTAAATATCCAGTTTTCTGGGATAAATAATCACCTAAAATTAATAAAGATGAAAGCAACAATTATAAAACTGTTATTTTTCTTTTCGATCATAGCTCTAAGTAGTTGTGAATCCGATTTGAGAATGCCTGATTGTGCAAAGACAGCATTCCCTCTATTGACTATAGATCCATCTGCGGATAAAGAGATTAGTCAGAGTGGTGTATTAAATGCAAAGTTCTCTGTTGATATGTACTATAAGGATTATCCACAAAATGCTCGAATTGTGGTAGCTTATAAAGGTGATTATACAAACGTAAAAGTATTTAAGGATGCCGTAACGACTTTCCCATCGACTCAGACATTAACAGGTGATCAACTCAAACAATTGTTTGGATTAGCGTCTATTGTGCCTGGCGATTATTTTGAGATAGGACTTGATGTACAAATGGCGGATGGAAATTGGTATCCGGCGTTTAATCCAGCTGGTGTCGCGTATGGATCTGGTCCTATGAATCTAAAGGGGGCATCTCCTGTGATTACATATAAATGTCCTCTGCCTGTAGATAAGTTTGTGGGAAGCTATTTATGTGATGAACCCGCAGAGGCCTATAATTATGGTGTTTCCTTTACAAGAAAGACTACAAGTTCGATTCAAACAGCAAATTATTGGAATTCAGGGTGGACTGCCGTCTTTAGCTTGGATTTTGTGAATAATACGTATTCTATGCCTTTAACAACGTTTACATCAGGATATTCTGCAGTTGAATCAGGTACAATCGATCAGACAACAGGGAAATTGGTTGGTAATTATACAATTTACCATAATGGAGCTGTTGAAGAGACTGGGGTACATACTTATACAAGAAAATAATTGTAGTATTATTAAATCGTAAATGCATGGCTTAGGTGCCATCTCTTGATAAAGAAGCTATCTCAATTTATTTGAGATAGCTTCTTCGTTTTTGCGATCTTGTATGCTTCGTTTATCGTTGATGGCGGATAGCTATAAAGTTCAAGAATACGAATCGCATTGCGATGCATCATAATACCTTTTTTTAATTTGTAATCAAAGGTTAGCTCCTCTTGTTGTATCTGCTCGCTGCAGTGATAGAGGTCAAACTCTTCGCGCAAGAGTTCCGCCAGTTCCAGATCGTAGGTTGCCACCAGTACGATGTTATTACCCGAATTCAGTGCAGAAAGAATGGCTTTGCCTGCCGCGATTCGTTCTGTGGTATTGGTCCCCTTAAAAAGTTCATCGAGTAAAAACAGCGCCGGATATTCCTTTTCGGAGGCGTCTATCATCTCCTTTACGGTAAGAACTTCCTGCAAGTAGTAGCTTTTAGCATTCATCAGGTCGTCGTTGATATGGATGGACGAAAACAGGTGCATTGGCTGAGCCCGAAATGTTTTGGCAAAGCAAAGATTGAGTGTTTGTGCAGTCAGCATATTAATGGCAATGGTACGGATAAAGGCGGTTTTGCCCGACATATTCGATCCGGTAAGAATCACCGATTTGTTGCCATT
>CAZFTY010000131.1:0-6601 GCA_964521835.1 uncultured Microbacter sp. | reverse complement strand
CGACATTGCCGAGCAACAACCGCTCTTATTTCTATCCGTCTGTCAACGGAAGTTTAGTGCTGTCGGATGCGCTCAAAATAAAAAGCAAGGCGCTCGATTTCCTGAAATTGCGCGGTGGATGGTCGGAAGTCGGAAACGATGCCGATCCGTACCAGTTGGCTACGGTCTACAATTTTCAAACGGCTTTCAATGGGAATCCGATCCAGACTTCATCGCAGAAAAAGCTGAATGCCGATCTGAAACCCGAAACCACCCGCTCGATAGAATTCGGTTTGGAATCGAGCTTCTGGCAAAACCGCTTGCATCTGGATTTCGCCTACTACAACACCAACAGTTTTGACCAGATACTTGAAATAAAAACAACGGCGGCAAGTGGTTATACTTCTCAATTGATCAATGCCGGGAAAATCAATAACCACGGTATCGAACTACAGGTGGAAGGTACGCCGTTGCAAAGCCGTCATTTCAAATGGAACGTGGCAGTGAACTATTCGAGCAACAACAGCAAAGTGAAAATTCTCGACTACGCCGGTCAGATTCAGAATTATACCATCGGTTCGTCAAACGGAGTCGATGTGCTGGCTTCGGTTGGTCAGGCTTACGGAACGCTCTACGGCACGGCTTACCTGCGCGATGCCAACGGAAACATTATTGTAGGAGCTAACGGGCTACCAAAAGCCGATCCGCAAAACCGGGTGCTGGGTCACTACACGCCCGACTGGTTGGGTGGAATCACCAACACGCTGACCTATAAAAATTTACAATTGTCGTTCCTCATCGATGCCAATGTGGGTGGAAAACTCTATTCGGGAACCAACAGAACGGGGATCTATACGGGAGTTTTGAAACAGACGCTTCCCGGTCGTGATGCCGCCCATGGAGGCCTGAACTACTATTATCCGGGCAATCTTTCGGCAAACGGCAAGAAATTGCTCACCGGAACTTCGGCACCCAACGGGGAAGCAATTTACGATGACGGCGTTATTTTCAAAGGAGTTTTGGCCGACGGAACTCCCAACACAACGGTAATCAGCGCTCAGGAGTATTACAAGGCTTCGTACAACATCAGTGAGGCATATATCTACAGTTCTACGTTTGTGAAACTCAGAGAGGTGAAACTGACCTACAATGTTGGCAAGCGGTTGATTAAAAAACTCGGATTGCAGGATGCGAGTCTTACGCTCACGGGACGAAATCTCTTCTTTATTTACAAAGCGGTACCGAATATCGACCCCGAAACGGCACTCAACACCGGGAACGGTCAGGGACTCGAAAGTCTGGCATTGCCAACAACCCGTAACTACAGCCTCAATCTCAACGTAAAATTCTAAAAAAACATCCTTATGATAAAGAAATTATTTCCTCTGCTAATCATCGCCTTGCTTGCCAGCGCTTGCAACAGCCAGCTGGACGAGATCAATAAAAACCCGAACGCGACAGAAACGCCTCAGGCGGCATATCTGCTGACAAGCGCCCTGAAACAGGGAGCCGACCTCTACTGGGGTTCGGAGAGCAACTTCAACTCATCGCTGCTGTTTGTACAGCACTGGGCAAAAATTCAGTATGCCGAGCCCGACCGGTATGACGTTTCCAACTCGAGTTTTACAGCGCTTTGGAATACAGGATATTCGACGCTCATTACCGACCTCAATACCATTCTCAATTCTCAGGATAATCAGGTAAGTTCAAACTACAAAGGCATTGCTCTGACGTTGCGTTCATGGGTATTTCTTTTACTGACGGATGCCTACGGATCCATTCCTTATCAGGAGGCCGGTTTAAAAATAACACCTGCTTACAATACTCAAAAAGAGGTATACACCGGTTTGCTGGCTGATCTGACACAGGCTCAGTCGTTGTTAGCCACAGCGAATGGAAGTGTTAGCGGTGATGTGGCTTACAATGGCAATATCGGCAAATGGAAAAAACTGGTCAATTCGTTGCGACTTCGCATCGCCCTCCGGATTTCCGACAAAGAACCCGATCTGGCAAAACAGGCTGCCATTGCGGCTACCGGCGATGCTGCCGGATTGCTTGGCGGCAATAGCGATACATTCCAGTTTGTCTATGCAAGTTCGCCACAGCAGAATCCGGCTTCGGCCTGGTTCGATACCCGTGACGATTACCGCATCTCGAAAACGATGGTCGACAAACTGTATGAGTTGTCGGATCCCCGTCTGCCGGTTTACGCGCAACTTCCATCCGATGCCAGTGTCGGGAAATATGTAGGCGGCGCCAACGGATTGTCCAACAGCGATGCCAACAGCCAGGGTTTTGCCAAAACGTCCAAACCCGGCACCTATTTTCTGGCACCTCAATCGCCGGCAGTTATTTTCAGCTATTCCGAAGTGTTGTTTGCCCGTGCCGAAGCCGTTGCCCGTGGTTATATTCCGGGCGATGCCGAACAACTGTACAAAAGTGCCATCACCGCATCGCTCAACCAGTGCGGGATAACCGATGCAACGGTCATTGCTAACTACCTGAACCAGCCAAACGTAAAATACGACGCCACCAACTTTGCCAAATCGATCGGAATTCAGAAATGGATCGCCTTTTTCGGACAAGGGCTGGACGCTTTTGCAGAGTGGCGCAGGTTGGATTATCCGGTGCTCACGGCAGGCCCGTCCACTGTTCTCGACGGCCAGATTCCGTCGCGTTTTTTCTATCCCGGCACCGAACAGTCGTTGAACGGAGTTAGTTATAAAGCGGCCATCAGTGCTCAGGGCAAAGACCTGCTGACTACAAAATTATGGTTTGACGTAAAATAAATCTTAATGATTATCCGCAAAACATCATAAGCGGGTATATCAAATCCATGAAACCTCTACGAGGTATTTTTCCTGCATTCGATAGTTTCTACTGATATGTAAGCCCTGGCGGGCTACCTGGTTCATGTCGGTACGACATGCATATCAGTAGAAGGAAAATATTTCCCCGAATTTTATTTCTCCGTAGGAGATGCACTTATCGGATTAGGAGGTTTTACGGATAATCATCAATTCTTAATTATGAAGCAATTAAAATTATTCGTGCTGTTTGTGGCTGTTGTCGGCCTCAGTTCGTTCGAACCGGCTCCGTCGTTTACTATCAACGGGAAAATAAACGCTGCGGGCGGGAAGGTTTATCTGAAGAAATTCCGGAACAAAATGTTCTTTACCATCGACTCTTCCCGAATTGTCAACGGACGGTTTCACTTCAAAGGCAGCGTGCCGCGTACCGATTTATACGGCCTGACCACCGACCGGAACGAGAGTTTCAGTCCTTATTATATTTTTATTGAGAACAAACCGATCGACGTAACCATTGATGTGGCAAACCGACGAACGGCCCGTGTTTCGGGATCTGAAGCTAACGATCTGTATGTCAAACTACAGTCAAAACGTGATAACTTCAGTATCGATTCGCTGGTCAGAGCCGAACCCAAGTCGGTGGTTGTCGCGTACATTCTCTACCGCGAATTTTCCAACGATCTGTCGGTAAAGGAGATTGAAGATAATCTGGCGCAGTTTGATCCATCGCTCAAAGATCTCTATTATATTAAGGAGTTGGAACGGATCGTTGCTATCAAGAAACGGGTGGAGATCGGTCAGCCTGCGGTAGATTTTGCCGGAACAACTCCCGATAACCAAATCATCCGGTTGTCGCAATCTTTCGGTCACTACCTGCTTCTCGATTTTTGGGCTTCGTGGTGCGGACCGTGCCGCAGAGAGAATCCGAATCTGGTGAAGGTGTATAATAAATTTAAACCGAACGGGTTCGATATCTTCTCCGTTTCGCTCGACAAAGACAAAACGGCGTGGAAAGAGGCGATTGCCAAAGATGGCCTGATCTGGAAGCATGTTTCCGATCTGAAGTTTTGGGACAGTGAAGCAGCCGGTCTCTATGCCATCCGAAGCATTCCGTCTAACGTTCTGATCGATCCTTCGGGTAAGATTATCGCCCGAAATCTGCGGGGTGCTGCGCTGGAACAAAAGCTGGAAGAGATTTTCAATCGACAGACAAAATAGTTTTGAAGTACTAATTAGTTGTGTGTTTGCCATTCCGGTATCCGATTGCGAGAGCAAACGGGTACCGGTTTTTTGTGGTCGGAGCGCCTTCCAAATGACAAGATATCCTGTCGGCACGAGCTCCGAAAAATTACCATTTTCACCGAAATGTTGTACCTTTGCACTCAAATCACACACTTATATTCTATGTCAACATATCAATCCGAGGATACCCGGAAAGTTACCACCCGTCGCCTGTTTGAGATGAAACAGCGGGGTGAAAAAATATCGATGCTTACTGCGTATGACTACACAATGGCATCTATTGTCGATCAGGCCGGTCTGGATGCCATTTTGGTAGGCGACTCGGCTTCAAATGTTATTGCGGGCAATGTCACCACATTGCCGATGACACTCGACGAAATGATTTACCACGGACGTTCGGTGATGCGGGCGGTTAAACGCGCTTTGGTGGTGGTCGATATGCCTTTCGGAACCTATCAGGGAAACTCCAAACTGGCTCTTGCCTCGGCCATTCGTATTATGAAAGAGACGGGTGCCGATTGCCTTAAACTCGAAGGCGGCGAAGAGATTCTCGATTCGGTAAAACGCATTCTTTCTGCTGGGATTCCTATTATCGGTCACCTGGGGCTGACTCCTCAATCGATCAATAAATTAGGAACGTATACGGTTCGTGCCCGCGAAGAAGAAGAGGCAAAACGGTTGCTTTCGGATGCTCATTTGCTGGAAGAGGCCGGCTGCTCTGCCATTGTACTGGAAAAAATTCCGGCCACACTGGCGGCTCAGGTCGCTTCTGAATTAAAAATTCCTATTATCGGTATCGGAGCCGGCAATGGTGTCGACGGGCAGGTGCTCGTCATACACGACATGCTGGGCATGACCAACGGCTTTTCTCCCCGTTTCCTGCGACGTTATGCCGATCTGCACGCCATCATGAGCGGTGCCGTGCAGCAGTATGTGAATGATGTGAAATCGGGCGATTTTCCGAATGAAAAGGAACAGTATTAATTTAGTAATATGATACTTATACAATACAAGGCCGCTACGAATTCAATTTCCTGTGGCCTTGTGTTCTTTTTATCCCAACCCTGTAAACTCTAAAACCAAACATATTTTATGCAATTAATCGACGGAAAACTTATCTCGGAGCAAATCAAACAGGAGATTGCTCAGGAAGTGGAAGCCTTAAAGGCAGCGGGAAAAAAAGTTCCCCATTTGGTAGCAATTCTGGTAGGTCACGATGGCGGTAGCGAGAGCTATGTTGCCCACAAGATCAAGGACTGTCAGCAGGTCGGCTTTGAATCTACGCTGATTCGTTACGAAGACGATGTGACGGAAAAGGAGTTGTTGGCAAAGGTAGAAGAACTCAACAACGATGACTCGGTAACCGGGTTCATTGTGCAGTTACCATTGCCCAAACACATTGCGGAACAAAAAATTATTGAAGCGATCAATCCGGCAAAAGATGCCGATGGATTTCACCCCATCAACGTGGGACGAATGCTGATTGGGTTGCCTTCGCTGGTTTCGGCCACTCCGGCAGGTATCATCGAACTGTTGGAGCGCTACAAAATCGAAACCAAAGGAAAACATTGCGTGGTAATCGGACGGAGCAACATTGTGGGCAAACCTATTGCCGGTCTGATGATGCAAAAAGCCTATCCGGGCGACGCTACGGTTACCGTATGCCACAGCCGTTCGCAAAACATTAAGGAGATCTGCCTTCAGGCCGATATTCTGATTGCGGCCATCGGTTCTCCCGGCTTCGTGAAAGAAGATATGGTGAAAGAGGGTGCTGTTGTGATCGACGTGGGGACTACCCGTGTACCTTCTACACTGACCAAAAGCGGTTTTAAGCTGACTGGTGACGTGCGTTTCGACGAAGTATCACCGAAATGTTCTTACATCACTCCGGTTCCCGGTGGTGTCGGTCCGATGACCCGTGTAGAGCTTCTCAAAAACACCCTGAAAGCGTATAAAGCTCAGCAATAATATTTCTACCTGAACTTTTCAGGTAACTGATCCTGCGGATTTAGTCGTAAATGGGGGCAAACGATTGTTATTTTGTTTCTGGCCTTTTCAATGTCCTTTTTCAAACGTACCACGTTTCTCAACATTTCGGCTAAATAGTAGGATTGGGTAATTGCCTGCTTGTCTCCCTGCGACAGCGCATAGTTGTAGCTGCGTTTACCTCCTTCGAGCGTCACCACAATTTTTGCGGTGAGGTTATGCGCGATAAAATTATCCACTCCATTGATTTCCGGATCGGTATAACTTACATTTTCCCACGACTGTCCCTGATTGGTGAATGCCGTACGGCTATCGCCACTGCCTGCCACTGTTTCTGCAAACAGTTCATTGATAGATACTTTTGTCTTTGAGAACCCAAGTGGTGATCCGGTATAGGAGCTCACAATGGTCATCTCTCCCAGTTCGGTCACGTATGCCCTGAGCCCGATCCGGTTCATCCCCGATTGCGTTTTGTAGATATACCGCCCCACATCTTCGTATTTCGCGTTTTTCTCGTAACGGAATGATCGTATCAGCGAATCGGCCATATGCTTTTGCTGCGGTAGCATTTTGTCGGCAAAAAT
>CAZFTY010000130.1:0-6604 GCA_964521835.1 uncultured Microbacter sp. | reverse complement strand
TTTTGACTACGTTTTCTGTACTGATTTTTAATCTCTTCCATAACATTACTCTTTTATTGTAACGCTATTTCTGGGCGAGACATCTTGAAATATAAAACAGAAAGCAGGCTATTCCGTATTCGGAATAGCCTGCTTTGTCTCTTGCCCGGGTGTAATTTATCGAGCTCTTTTCAATATTTCATCGGCGATACGTGCCGCCGAATCCTTTTGAGCTAAATGGAGGCAGTTAGACGAAAGGAGTGCTAAACGCGCAGAATCTTTGAGCAGGTCTAATGCAGTCGGCACCAGTTTTTCTTTCGATTCGCTGTCTTTAATCATTATCGCAGCATCTTTGTCGACTAATGCCATCGCGTTGTGGGTCTGATGATCTTCGGCCACATTGGGCGATGGTACCAAAATGGAGGGCTTGCCCAGCAGGCATAATTCGGAAATAGAGCTGGCTCCGGCCCGCGATATTACCAGATTGGCTATGGCGTAAGCGTAATCCATGCGCGAAACAAAGTCGGTCAGGATGATGCCGGGTGTCAGTTGCGATGCGGTGTCTTTCCGTAATGCTTCGATGTATATTTTTCCTGCCTGCCAGATAACCTGTATGCCCGATTGAGCCAGTAACTGAAGGTGTCCGAGAATGCTTTGGTTGATAGTGCGCGCACCCAGACTACCGCCGATAATCAGGAGCGTTTGCTTTGTCGGGTCGAGGTTGAAGAAACGATATGCCTCCTCCTTTCGTGCCGGATCGAGTTGCAGATCTTGCCGAATCGGGTTTCCCGTCAAAATAATCTTCTCTTTTGGGAAAAAGCGTTCCATGTCTTCGTAAGCCACGCAGAAGCAGGCTGCTTTATCGGACAAAAGTTTGTTGGTCACTCCTGCAAAAGAGTTCTGTTCCTGTACGATGACCGGAATGTTGAGTTGTGATGCGACTTTCAAGGTGGGGCCGCTGGCATATCCGCCAACTCCGATCACCGCATCCGGAGCGAAATCTTTTACAATTTTCCGGGCCTTGTACATCGACTTTGCAAGTAAGAGTAGCGTCTTTACATTCCGAAGCATGTGTTTCCGGTCGAAACCACGGATGGGAAGTCCGATAATCGGATAACCGGCGGCAGGTACCTTCTCCATCTCCATACGCCCTTCGGCTCCGATAAAGAGGATGTCGGCGTTTTCTGTTTTTGCTTTGAGCGCATTGGCGATAGCGATGGCCGGAAAGATGTGACCTCCGGTGCCGCCTCCGCTTATGATAAATTTAGCTGGCTGTTTCATTGGCTACTGTTTGAGAGTCGGCAGACTCGGGTTCTTTTTGTTTTCCTTTCTTGTAATAGCGTGTGATGCTCAAGATTATTCCGAAATAGACGCTGGTAACCAGAATCGACGTTCCGCCCCGGCTAATGATGGGCAGTGGCTGTCCGGTAACGGGCCCCAGGTGTACGGTTACTCCCATGCTGACCATCGCCTGTATGACAATCATCAGCGTGAGTCCGATAACCAGCAATGATGGGTAAGGGTCGTTGCAGCGCCAGGCAACCTGTCCCGCCCGGAAGAGCAGAAAGAGGTAGAGCGCCATGACAAACATCCCCCCGAGCAGTCCTGTTTCCTCCACAACGATAGCGTAAATATAGTCGGCATACGCTTGGGGAAGATAGTTTCGTTCGAGGCTGTTTCCCGGAAATACGCCAATTACACCACCCCGGGCAATAGCAATCTGCCCATGCATCACCTGATAATTTTCGTCCGTGATAACGTATTTGTCTTTGTCGGTTTTGTTATGTTGCATAAACCGGGCAATACGGTTTTCCCATGTGTAGTAACGGTTGAATGCTTTCGGACGATGGTTTTCAGGAACGATATGCATGACCGCGATTAAGAGTAAAATTGCGACACCGATGCCGGCCAGCAACATACCCAGCTTTTTGAACGGAACCCTTCCTATCACCATCATCAGGAAGACCACGCCAAAAAGGATACCCGCCGTAGAGAGGTTCTCAAGGCAGATAAGTCCGCAAATAACCAGCGTGACAACGACGATTTTTATGAATGACTTGTTTAGATCCTGCGCATTCTTTGCTTTGGCAATCAGGTCGGCCACTACTACCAAAAGAGAGATTTTGGCAAATTCGGATGGTTGGAATTGTATTCCTCCCACACCAATCCAACGTTTAGCATCGTTTGCGTTCACGCCTCTTAGCAGCGCATAGACTAATGCCAATGCGGAAATAGCCAGTAAGATATACGCGAATTTATTGATGCTTTTGTAGTTAATCATGTGCACGGCGACAACGATAGCTCCACCAAGAGCCAAAAACATGGCATGGCGTAACATCGGAGCTGCGTGGTTGGATGCTCTGAACGCCAGAGAGCTACTGGCACTGTAAAGCTCCACGACAGAGATCATACAGAGGAGGAAAAATATCGTCCATATGACCGAATCGCCCTGAAAATATTTTTTTAGAAAGTCGCGCATACCAGACAAGGGTTAGGGTCGTTTGTTCTTGTTTTTTTCTTGTTCTTTGAGCCAATGCTCATATTTTTCTTCGTTTTCGTACCAGGCCATCCATCCGATAACCGTTCCTCCAAGTGCGATGGATAGGGTGGCTCCGATCATTCTGCCTACAGAAAGCGAGTGACCCGATACCAAAAAAAGAATCAGAAACATGGCATAAATAGCCAGGCCGATACTAAGTCCGACTGTGATACAAAATGGCCATTTGCCTTTGTTGTGCCAGAATTTCCATTTGGCGATGCGTTTTTTTGAATAATACATTAGCATAATCGAGAAGTCGGTTGATTAAAGTTTTTTTACGTGTTCTTTGAATTGTGCGCCCCGGTCTTCGTAATTCTCAAAGAGGTCGAAGCTTGCGCAACAGGGTGATAGCAGCACGGTGTCTCCTTTTGCTCCGTTTTCGTAAGCCGTTTTGACTGCTGCTTCCATCGACTGTACGTCAATGATTTTTTTGCCCATTTTATCGAAGAAATCGTGCAATTTGTGGTTGTCAAGCCCCATGAAAATGAGCGTGTGCGCTTTCTGCCGGACGAGCTCTTCTATTTCGGTATAGTCGTTTCCTTTGTCGGTGCCGCCCAGAATCAGAATAACCGGCGTGGTCATACTTTGCAGGGCATACCAGCACGAATTTACATTCGTGGCTTTGGAGTCGTTGATAAACCGGATGCCACGTACGGTTGCTACATATTCCAACCGATGCTCTACTCCCTGAAAGTTGCTGAACGATTGGCGGATTACCTCGTTCTTGATATTGATAATGTCGGCGGCTAAGCCTGCTGCCATCGAATTGTAGAGGTTGTGAACGCCCTGAATTGCCAGTTCTCCCTGCGGAATAGAGAACGGATCGTTAATGTTGAATACGATATTGCTATTCTGAATATATGCTTTTTCATCGGCTTTCTTCTCCAGCGCGAAGGGTAGGCAGTTGGAGGCAACATTCCTCTTTTCCAGTTCGGCGGTGATTACGGGATCGTCGTTCCAGTAGATGAAGGCATCTTTTTCTGTCTGGTTCTGGATAATACGAAATTTAGAGTCGATGTAATTCTGAAATTTATAGTCGTAGCGATCGAGGTGATCGGGGGTGATATTCAATAAAATGGCAACGTCGGCCTTGAAGTTGTACATGCCATCCAGCTGAAAGCTACTCAACTCCACCACATAATAGTCGTAATTACATTCGGCTACCTGCCAGGCAAGGCTTTTACCGATATTTCCGGCCAGTCCCACGTTCAGTCCTGCATTTTTCAAAATGTGATAAATTAATGAGGTAGTGGTGGTTTTGCCATTACTACCCGTGATGCAGATCATCTTTGCGCTGGTATATCGTTTGGCAAATTCTATTTCGGAAATGATCGGAGTACCCAATTCACGGAGTTTTTTAATGATGGGAGCTTTTTCGGGAATTCCCGGGCTTTTGATGATTTCGTCGGCTGCAAGTACGATGCTTTCGGTGTGAGCGCCCTCTTCCCATGCGATGTGGTATTTTTCCAGCATCTCCTTATATTCGGGTTTGATCTTTCCAAAATCGGATACGAAGATGTCGAATCCCTCTTTTTGTGCGAGAACTGCAGCTCCGATGCCACTTTCAGCAGCTCCCAATACAACTATTTTTTTTGCCATGGCAGTGAATTTACAATATTTTTTTGCGTCTTATCTCATCTTCAGGGTGATGATGGTCAATGCTGCGAGCATCAGTCCTACCATCCAGAAGCGGATTACAATTTTAGATTCGGGAATGGGTTGATACGGACGTTGAATAAGCGCCTGAATGCCTGAATTGCCGGCCTTTTGAAAATGATGATGTAGTGGCGCCATTTTGAATACGCGCCGGCCTTCGCCATATTTTCTTTTGGTTCGCTTGAAATGTGCCACCTGAATCATAACCGATAAATTTTCGACTAAGAAGATTCCGCACAAAATCGGAATTAAAAGCTCTTTGTGAATGATGATTGCGAATACGGCAATGATGCCACCGATGGTCAAACTGCCGGTATCTCCCATAAATACCTGCGCGGGAAAGGCATTGTACCATAAGAAACCTACCGTTGCTCCGATAAATGCCGCCGCGAAGACTACCAGTTCGCCCGCGTTGGGAATATACATGATGTTGAGGTAGGAGGCGTAGTTGATATTGCTCGACAGGTACGCCAATATGCCGAGCGTGACCCCGATGATGGCCGAGGAGCCGGTCGCCAGCCCATCAAGCCCGTCGGTCATGTTCGATCCGTTCGATACGGCAGTGACAATAAATATGGTGACCAGAATGAAGAGTATCCAGCCCCAGGTTTGAGCCTGATCGCCCAGCGCGCGGAACGGGCGGGCATAATCGAAGTTGTGATTCTTTAAAAAAGGAATGGTGGTCTGTGTCGATTTGAAGTCGTAGTTACGGTACAAAACCACCTCTTCTGCCTGCCCGGTATATTTAACGCCTACATTTTCACGCATAACCACCTGTGGGCTTAAATATAAGGTCAGACCTACAATCAGTCCGAGCCCGATTTGACCCACGATTTTGAAACGTCCCTGAAGCCCCTCTTTGTTCTTGCGGAACACTTTGATATAGTCGTCCAAAAAGCCGATGCAACCTAACCAGATGGTGGAGATGATCATCAATATGGTATAGACATTATGCAAAATGCCGAACAGCAAAACCGGTATCAGAATAGCAATTATAATGATGATACCTCCCATTGTCGGCGTGCCCTTTTTGGCCAGCTGACCCTCCAGTCCCATTTCGCGTATGGTCTCTCCGATTTGTTTTTTCTGAAGGTACATGATGATGCGACGTCCGATTAACGTAGCTATCAGCAACGAGAAGATGAACGCCATGCCGGCACGAAAAGAGATAAACCCGAACATGCCGGATCCCGGAACGTGCAATTCGTGGAGATATTGAAATAAATAGTACAACATTTGGTTTGGTTTTGATAGGTGGGATTATGGTGTATTATTGCATTGAAATAAAGAATGAACGGACGACCTCTTTGTCGTCGAAATGGTGTTTTACCCCTTTTACAATCTGATAATCTTCGTGCCCTTTACCGGCAATGAGAACAACATCGCCTTTTTTTGCCAACATGCAAGCCGTACGGATTGCCTGCTCCCGGTCGGGAATAGTCAGTGTCCCTTTTTTCTCTTCGTCAGTCAGACCGGCCAACATATCGTTGAGAATATCCATCGGCTCTTCATCGCGTGGATTATCGGAGGTGAAGATCACTTTGTTGCTGGCGCTAACGGCTTCGCGCGCCATCATCGGACGCTTGCCTTTGTCGCGGTTACCACCACAGCCGACTACCGTAATCACCTCACTCTTGCCATTCACAATATCGTTGATGGTACCCAATACATTTTTCAACGCATCCGGGGTGTGCGCGTAATCGACAATTGCGGTAAAGCCATTGGGCGAGCGCAGCGCTTCAAAACGACCGGATACCGGATGCAGGCTGCTCAAATGAACCAACACCTCGTGTTCGTCGCAGCCCAACAAGACCGCTGTGCCAAATACCGCCAGTAAGTTGGATACGTTGAACCGGCCGATAAAAGGAACCGCCACTTCCGTATCGTTCATGAGGAGTACCATTCCGTCGAAATTTTCTTCAATAATTTTACCTCTGAAGTCGGCCAGTGTTCGTGTCGAATATGTTTTTTTGCTTGCTTTTGTATTTTGAAGCATCACCATTCCGTTTTTATCGTCAAGGTTGGTGAGCGCAAAGGCCGTTGCGGGCAGATCGTCGAAGAATCGTTTTTTTGCTTTGAGGTAAGCCTCGAAGGTTTTGTGGTAATCGATATGGTCGCGGGTGATATTGCTGAAAATGCCACCGGCAAACTGTAAGCCGGCAATACGACGTTGATCGATGGAGTGGGAGCTTACCTCCATAAAAGCATATTCACAGCCGTTGGAAACCATTTCGGCCAGTAGTTCGTTCAGCTCAATGGGGTCGGGAGTGGTGTGTGTCGCCTCTACGGGACGTTCGTCGATGTAGTTGCAAACGGTTGAAAGCAATCCGCTTTTGTGCCCGAATTTACGGAGGAGCTGATATAACAAGGTGGCAGTGGTTGTTTTGCCGTTGGTGCCCGTTACGCCGACTAATGTCAGTTTAGCTGAAG
>CAZFTY010000129.1:0-6616 GCA_964521835.1 uncultured Microbacter sp. | reverse complement strand
GTATTGGTCAATGTGATTGATGCCCCTTCTTCGACGGCACGTTCTGCCACCTTCCAGGCAATCGACATATCATTCAGGGCTCCGAAGATAATTCCTCTTTTCCCTTTTAATAAATTGTTTGACATACTGTTACTAATTAAAAAATACTAAATACCTAAATCTCGCATGTACCATTAATAATAAAGAGGCACACCGGGTAAAACAACTAAAAAACAATCTAATTCACTTATTAGCAGAACAAAGCATTATCCAAAATGCTTTATACAGCCAATTAATCTTGATACAAAACGGTGCAAAGTTAGCAAAAAAACGTATCTTTGCAGCAAAATTCTTCACACCAGCATGACCAACAAAATCCTTATCCTCGATTTCGGGTCGCAATACACCCAACTTATCGGTCGTCGCATCCGCGAACTTAATGTCTACTGCGAAATTCATCCTTACAACCACTATCCGGCACTCGATGCCACGGTGAAGGGTGTTATTCTCTCAGGAAGTCCTTATTCTGTCCATCAGGACAATGCGCTGATTCCCGACCTCACTCCGTTTGAAGGCAAGATGCCCATTCTGGGCGTATGCTACGGAGCTCAGTATCTTTGTCACAGCAACGGCGGCAAGGTAGAACCATCCAATACACGGGAATATGGCCGCGCCATGTTGAACGTAACCGCATCGCACTCTCCTCTTTTTGCCGGAGTCAGCGAACGCACGCAGGTTTGGATGTCGCATGGAGACACCATTACCGAAATACCTTCTAATTTCGAACTGATTGCTTCGACCGAAACAGTAAAAAATGCCGCATTCAAAATAAGCGGAGAAAATACCTTCGGCATCCAGTTTCACCCCGAAGTATACCACACTTCTGAAGGAACTCAAATTTTAAAAAACTTTGTTGTCGATATCTGTGGCTGCCAGCAGGACTGGACGCCCGATTCGTTTATCGAAAGCACCGTCAAAGAGTTGAAAGTGCTGCTGGGCAACGATAAAGTGGTTCTTGGTTTATCGGGCGGAGTCGACTCTACCGTAGCTGGCGTGTTACTCCAACGTGCCATCGGGGACAACCTCACCTGTATCTTCGTAAACAACGGATTGTTGCGCAAAAATGAATTCGAAGGGGTACTCGATCAATACAAAGGAATGAAACTGAACGTAATCGGCGTAGATGCCACCGATCGTTTCATGACAGACCTGAAAGGGGTGACAGAGCCCGAGAAGAAACGCAAAATTATCGGTCGCGACTTTATCGAAGTTTTCGACATAGAGGCACACAAAATACAAGACGTGAAATGGCTGGCACAGGGCACTATTTATCCCGATGTTATCGAATCGGTTTCGGTAAACGGCCCCTCGGCAACTATCAAATCGCACCACAACGTGGGTGGATTGCCCGAAACGATGAAACTAAAGGTTGTAGAACCGTTGCGCCTGCTCTTCAAAGACGAAGTACGCCGCGTGGGTAAAAGCCTCGGCATTTCGCAGGATCTGCTGGGCCGTCATCCCTTCCCGGGACCGGGTTTGGGCGTACGTATCCTTGGTGATGTTACTCCCGAAAAGGTGCGCATTCTGCAGGATGCCGACCATATCTTTATTGAAGGGTTGAAAACATGGGGTTTGTACGATTCCATCTGGCAGGCAGGTACCATTCTGCTTCCTGTGAAATCGGTAGGCGTGATGGGCGACGAACGCACCTACGAAAACACCATCGCGCTGCGTGCCGTTCACTCTACCGATGGTATGACAGCCGACTGGGTTCATCTCCCGTACGACTTTATGGCACAGGTGTCCAATGACATCATCAACAAAGTACGTGGCGTAAACCGCGTAGTATACGACATCAGCTCCAAACCGCCCGCCACCATCGAGTGGGAATGATGAACTACCTGTTTAATCGTTGAACTGTTTAACTGTTTAATTGTTGAAATGTATAATCGTTCAACCGCAAAATAACAGAACTATCCAGATCGTTGAATTGTTTAATCGTTGAATCGACAGAACAGTTCAACGATTTTTTCTATTAACTGACAAGAGAGAAATACCATGTACCTGTACAGCTTTGAAAAACTTGAAGTTTGGCAAGATGCTCGCCAACTTGTAAAAAAAATGTATCTGCTGACAAAGCAGTTCCCTGTTGAAGAACGATTTGGTCTGTCGTCCCAAATACAACGAGCGACGGTATCTGTCATGTCAAATATAGCCGAAGGCATTTCCCGCAGTACCGTTAAAGAGAAGTGCCGCTTTATTGAAATCTCTTTCGGTTCATTGATGGAGGTCTTGTCGCAACTCTATATAGCGTTTGATCTGGAATATATCTCTGAGCAACAATTCACAGAGCCAAAAGCCGATATCGACAAAATAGCCAATAAACTGAATGCACTGAACCGAAGCTTCCAAACCAGATAGTACTTCAGATTACGATTAAACGATTACACATTTCAACGATTCAACAAAGATGCTCATAGACACCCATTCACACATCTACCTTCCCGAGTTCGATGAAGACCGGACGGAGGTCGTCAACCGGGCGAAAGCCGCCGGAGTGGCTCACATTATACTGCCGAACGTAGATAAAGAGACGTTGGCACCGATGCTGGCGCTCGAGGCTACCGAACCGGGCTATTTCAGCGCAACCATCGGCCTGCATCCTACCAGCGTGAATGCTACATACGCAGATGAATTGACGTGGGTGAAGAGTGAGCTCGACCGCCGGCCCTATTGCGCCATCGGCGAGGTAGGCATCGATCTGTATTGGGACAAAACCTTTCGTGAACAGCAGATCGCCGTTTTTGAGCAGCAGCTTCAATGGGCTATAAAGTACGATCTACCGGTCATTATCCACCAGCGCGATGCCTTTGAAGATACCATTGCCTGTGTAGAAAAATACAACTGCGACAAGCTCAGGGGTATATTCCACAGTTTCGGCGACTCCGTCGAGTTTGCCCGACGCATCCTCTCGCTCGGGAACTTCTACTTAGGCATCAACGGAGTGGTTACCTTCAAAAACTCGAAATTGAGTAGCGTACTCGAACAACTATCGCCCGACAACCTGGTACTGGAGACCGATGCCCCCTACCTCACCCCGGCTCCCTACCGCGGCAAACGCAACGAAAGCGCTTACGTACTACTGGTTGCACAAAAGCTGGCCGAAATCTACCAAAAACCGGTCGATAAAATCATTCAGATAACAGGACGAAACGCTACGGCATTGTTCCGTTTGTAAATACAGACTGTAACGGCAATAAAAAAGAGCGTGGCTCTGATCTCTTTAATAGATTTCAGAACAACGCCCGTTATTTTGTGGTAGATTGCTACCGGTTTCTTTTGTATATATTCTTAGAATGGCATATCGTCATGTGCTACAGCCGGTCCCGGATCGAAAGTCGGGTCGATTGGCGGCACGGAATCACCCGGAGCATTCGCATTAGCCAGTTCTATTTTCCACGCTTTCACATCAGTGTACCATCTCTGGTTATACTCACGGCTTTCAATATCGAAATCGATTTTCAGTTTATTGCCGGGTTGCAATTGATTCGAATCAATTTTATCACCCCATACAGAGATGCATATCTTTTTCGGATATTGATCTTCTGTCTCCACAACAATATTTTGTTTTCTCCACTCTCCTTTTGAACTTGTACCGGTTTGTAGCGGTAGCAGTTCAACTAATTTGGCCGTAAGCTGCATTTTTGAAATAATTTGAATTAATACACAAGGAGATAACACTATGCTATTCCATGGCACAAACTTACTCAAAATAATTCGGTTTTAACAGATAATTATTGCCGAAAAACAATGTACGACATCCTTTGTAATGGTCAACACATTGGATTTGAATGAGTGCGTGTAAACATCATTTTTCTTCGGTCAGCTATTGTCGCAATCAGAATAAATCCCTATTTTTGCAACCGCTTTCAGCCAAAGGAGAGGTGCTCGAGTGGTTGAAGAGGCACGCCTGGAAAGCGTGTAAACCCCTAAAGGGTTTCACGAGTTCGAATCTCGTCCTCTCCGCTTTTAATAGACCGCCGGGAAGCCGGTAAATTCTATTGAAAAGTTCCAAAATAGTCTGAAAAGGTTTGTTTTTTCTTGTATTTTTGAAGACAAAACAATAACTTTGCATCATCAAATTGTTCTGTGGTGTAATGGTAGCACAGCAGATTCTGGTTCTGCTCGTCTGGGTTCGAGTCCTAGCAGAACAACCATTAAAAGAAATCCTTGTCGATATAATTTGACAAGGATTTTTTTTCGACCGGTTAAAACGGTCATCAATGGGAACAAAAAAAAGCGTCCTACTTGGACGCTTTCTTATTTTGATTCGGCTTATTCTTTTTATTGAGAATCTCCTTCGATTCCATCAGCTTCAGGAAATCGGGATTTACATTCAACCGTCCCCGGGATAGCTCCCGCAGATCGTCAAATATTTTTCGATCTTCAACCACCTCTTTGTTCCAGGTAAGGTAACACTTTTTCATATGGTTGGCAATCAGCAAAAGCAACTGATCTTTCTGTTCTCCTTCCGGAAACGAGACGGCTTTTTCGATCATCTGCTCCAGCACCCGTCCGTAATGCGGGTAGCGAATCGATTTGTTGGTAAAAGGAATTTTATCGGGATGCGAATAAAGATTCTCCTTCTTCAACACTTCGCACGGATAATCAATATCGAGCTGAAAGTCGGACATAATTGCCAAATGATCCCACAACTTATGCTTAAAGTTATTGATATCACGCAAATAGGGAAAAAGATTTCCCATAATGGAGATAATAGTCTGAGCACAACGGGCTCGCTCCTGCGGATCTTCAATTGTGACAGCGTGTTGCACCATTCGCTGAATGTTGCGGCCGTATTCTGGTAGTATCAATGTTTGTCGTTTTGCGTATTCCATATTCGAATCCCCTATCCATACCGAGGGTTAAAATCGGAACAAAGGTACGGAATTTTTATCGCTAAATAATCTATTTTCATTTGAGTTGAAAGAAAATAGCAGAAATAACGTATTTTTGTAATAACTATATTTGCAGGATTATCATTCCCTGTACTTACATTTTAAAGTTCAATGTATGCGCAAAACGTTGGTAACATTACTTCTATTTAGTCTTTTCGTGGTATGGGCACATGCCAATACCGTACCGACTGTCTATCAAATCGATATTCGGAAAGAGATTGGTACCACCACGTGGATTTATCTAAAAAAAGGATTTGCAGAAGCAGCCAAAGCCGATGCCAAAGTAATTATTCTCAGGCTCAACACCTATGGAGGCGAAGTGGTGTATGCCGACTCGATGCGGACACGCATACTAAACAGCAACATTCCGGTTATTGCTTTTATCGACAATAATGCGGCTTCTGCCGGAGCTCTCATCGCCATTGCCTGCCAGAAAATATACATGCGGGCCGGAGCCAGTTTAGGCGCTGCCACCGTAGTGGATCAAACCGGTGGACAAATGCCCGATAAATACCAGTCGTACATGCGGGCAACGATTCGTTCCACGGCCGAAGCGCATGGAAAAGAGACGGTAATCTCGGGGAAAGATACCCTGATTCAATGGCGCCGCGACCCCCACATTGCCGAAGCGATGGTCGACAACCGCATAGCCCTCCCGAATGTGGTCGATGCCGGACGAACGCTAACCTTCACCACCGACGAAGCGATTAAAAATCACTATTGCGAAGGGAAGGCTGAATCGATTGACGACATTCTTACTAAAAAATTAGGCATAGCAAAATACAATCTACAGCTATTCAGACCATCGATTCTTTATGATCTGATCGGGTTACTGAACAATGCCTTCGTGCGGGCGCTTTTGATTATGATTATCATTGCCGGAATCTATTTTGAACTGCACACTCCGGGACTCGGCATACCGATCATTGCCGCCATCATTGCCGCCGCGCTCTATTTTGCCCCGCTTTATCTCGGAGGTTCGGCGGCTGCATGGGAAATTATGCTTTTTTTCATCGGATTGGTTTTACTTGCTCTTGAAATATTTGTAATTCCCGGCTTCGGTCTTGCCGGCATATCGGGAATAATCTTAATAATTGGCGGATTAACACTTAGTATGATTGACAACACAAACTTCGATTTCAGCCGGGTTCCCGGAGGTGAAATAGCGATCGCTCTATTCACCGTACTCATCAGTATTGCTGTAGCCTTCGGACTGTCTATCTATTTTTCCAACAAAATAGGTAAAAAAGGAATTTTCAGAAGGGTGGCTCTCGATACCGAACAGGAGATTGCACAGGGATTTGTGGGCGTTCCCACCGAACCTCAGCAGATTGTAGGCAAAATAGGTGTTGCTGCTACCGTACTGCGTCCCTCGGGTAAGGTCATGGTGGACAGCAATTTTTACGATGCCGTATCGGAACATGGGTTCATTGAACAGGGAACTCCCATCAAAGTAACACGTTATGAAACCGGACAGGTTTACGTGATAACAAGCGAAGAATAACCTTCAGGTTTGTAATATTACGATTTATCGCGGACGGGCATTGTCAGTCTCTGCGAAAAAGCCTACTTTTGTAGCCGCAAAATTCAAACTCAAATAAACAGCTAAAATGTTAGTAATCGGCATTGCAGGAGGAACCGGATCTGGAAAGACAACCGTTGTTAGAAAAATCATCGAT
>CAZFTY010000128.1:0-6634 GCA_964521835.1 uncultured Microbacter sp. | reverse complement strand
AGGGAAAAGGACAGAGCGTGGAGCTGATTGCCAAAGAAATTGAGGTTTACGGCACTGCCGATCCCGATGTCTATCCGTTGCAGAAGAAAGGGCACTCGTTAGAATATTTGCGGGAGATTGCTCACCTGCGTCCCCGTACCAATACATTCGGCGCGGTGTTCCGTATCCGACACAACATGGCTATTGCTATTCACTCGTTCTTTCACGAACGTGGATTCTTCTATTTCCATACGCCCATTGTTACCGCATCCGATTGCGAGGGAGCAGGCCAGATGTTTCAGGTGACTACCATGAACCTGTACGACCTGAAGAAAGATGAAAACGGTTCGATCGATTATTCGAACGATTTCTTCGGCAAACAGGCCAGCCTTACCGTTTCGGGACAGCTGGAGGGAGAGCTGGCGGCAATGTCGCTGGGGTCGATCTATACCTTCGGACCGACCTTCCGTGCCGAGAACTCGAATACACCACGTCACCTTGCCGAATTCTGGATGATTGAACCGGAAGTTGCCTTCAACGAAATTGAAGAGAACATGCAGCTGGCCGAAGACTTTATCAAATACTGCATTCGTTGGGCGCTCGATCACTGCAAAGATGATCTGGAATTTCTCTGCTCGATGTATGACAAAGAGCTGCTCGACCGGTTGAAATTTGTAGTTGAGAACGAATTTGTTCGTTTGCCCTATACCGAAGGCATCAAAATTTTGGAAGCTGCCGTGGCCGGTGGCCGGAAGTTTGAATTCCCAATCTTCTGGGGTGCCGATCTGGCTTCAGAACACGAACGCTATCTGGTTGAAGAGCACTTTAAGAAACCGGTTATCCTGACCGACTATCCGAAAGAGATCAAGTCGTTCTACATGAAACAGAACGACGATGGCAAAACCGTACGCGCGATGGATGTGTTGTTTCCGAAAATCGGAGAGATTATCGGTGGCTCGCAACGTGAAGAGTCGTACGAAAAGCTCTCGCAGCGTGCCAAAGAGATGGGTGTACCCGAAAAAGATATCTGGTGGTATCTGGATACCCGCCGCTTCGGTACCGCGCCCCACTCCGGCTTCGGACTGGGTTTTGAACGGCTGTTGCTGTTCGTTACCGGCATGACCAATATCCGCGACGTGATTCCTTTCCCGCGTACGCCGAAAAACGCCGATTTCTAAATACCGGCAAAATACTTTACCAACGAGGCTGATTCAATTTTTATATTGAGTCGGCCTTGTTTGGTTTTATCTGGCGATACGATAGCGGATGTCTATGCTGTAGGTGTTTCCCATGAAATGCTACCGGGCAACCCTTACAGGATTTTAGCGCGCTGTTGACCTGTTTCTCCCCGCACTACGTACGGGGTTATTTACGGGTTGTCCCGCCGGGACAAATCGGTAAACTACCGGATAATCAATTCTGTTTTTGATCGCTTTGGTCTGATTACAAAATCACGGAAAAGATGTGGCCATTAATGCTTTTTAAACATGTTGTCGTATGGAGAGATAGGTATTCCAATTATCAATGGAGTAGCAAGTACAATGTTATTTACCGTGTCAATTTGCTTAAATGTCGCGATTCCAGCAAATTGTCCGATGCCTCCTGATGGCCTAAAGTTTACAAATGACGTTGTTGTAGTAATCCATTTAGGATCAATCGTAAGTATAACCTTAAAAGTCTTTAGCTTTTTATATATCTGTGGATCCATATCAATATCACCCTTAAGACTAAATTTGCCATCTTCATATGAATCAAGATCAACTATATTCTTTGTCCGAAATGTTCCACTGAATGAAAATGTCAATCCCAAAATGCTATTGTCAATTTTCGATATTGAGTCAAGTTCAATAATATTTGGCTTGATTCTTGTGAAAAGTGACTTGAATTGGTGTAGAATTTTTGATAGTTCAAATCCAATTGAATGTAGATCTCTATAATCTCTTAAAAATGAAAAATCAATTGAATTACCTTGAAATTCGCTAAGTATTGACAATCTTGGAATATTTAAGTAATAAATCTGCGAAACATTTATATTCCATAACTTACCAACGCTTAGTCTATTCTTAATTTCATTCTCGTGATTAGTTTTGATCTGAATTAATTCATCAACTGTATAATTTGAAGTATCAATATCAACTATACCATGATGATGCCTACACAGCAAAATTAGATTTTCATATTTGTTGATTTTATCCTTTGGATATCCTGCATCTGCTCTTGGGCCTTTTAATCCAACTATGTGACATATATGTCCGACTATCTCATCTAAATCTTTAATTACTAATTCATTTTCACAATCGGGAAATGCGCAGATTCCACCTGATTTTCCCCAAAGAAGGCCAAGAGTCTTTTGGTCATATTCTCTTTCTTTTGCCATATGAAAGTTGTAACATAATGAAATGCGAATTCAAAAAGTGCATTAACGCATTATCTACGAAGTTAATTTGCACATTCATAAATATAAAGTACCACTGCAAATGTAGTAAATTCTGCACATATTTTTTGAAAAAATAAAAAGGCCGAAACAATGCAGTGATTGTTCCGGCCTTTAGCAGGTGTTATAAACGGATTAGTTTACAGCCATTTTATATAGTTCAAGTCCTGGCGGTGGGGCAGCTCTTCGTTTTTGGGGAAGAGGCGGAAACCGAGCTTGAAGGTGCCGGCCTTGGTAAGCCGGTAATTGAGCTGGAACGTGAGGCGGTTACCTTCCGTTTTTACCAGATTGAACTCTTCGGTATCCAAGATATGTTCCGCATTTTTTGCATCGCGGTAGGTCATCACCAGTTCGAGCCCCACGTTGCGGCAATCGGGCGTTTTGGCGTCGATCACAGCGGTCATGCCATATTCCGAATTAACGGTAGGCGATATACGCATCTGTTCCGGTACCGACAGCTCAACCAGCTCGATATTGTCCCACCCGGCAGCCATTTTCTCTTTCCATGCCACAATGCTTCGGGCTTTTGCGTAGTTGTTGGCAACCAACTGGTCGTGACGGGCGCTCAGTTTGTTGTAGAAGCGTTCGATATAGTCGTCGAGCATCCGCTTGGTAGTGAAGCGGGGAGCAATCTGAGCAATCGAATTCTTGATGTACTGGATCCATTCGGGCGAGTATCCTTTACTGTTTTTGGCAAAATAGAGCGGGATAACCTCATTTTCGAGCGTGGAATAGATCGTAGCGGCATCCAACTGGTTCTGATAGTCCTGATTTTCGTAGGTTTGTTTTTCGGTCAATGCCCAACCGGCTCCTTTTACGTAACCTTCGAGCCACCAGCCATCGAGTACCGAGAAGTTGAGCACACCGTTCATCTCGGCTTTTTGTCCCGAGGTTCCGGAGGCTTCCAACAGGCGGGTCGGTGTGTTGAGCCAGATGTCGACACCCGAAATCAACCGTTTGGCCAACCGCATATCGTAGTTTTCGAGAAAGATAATCTTCCCCTGAAACTCGGGCATACGCGAAATTTCGACAATACGTTTGATCAATCCCTGTCCGGCACCATCGGCAGGGTGCGCTTTACCGGTGTAGATAAACTGTACCGGATAGTGCGGATTATTGACGATTTTACCCAGTCTGTCGAGGTCGGTAAAGAGTAACTGAGCCCGTTTGTAGGTAGCAAAACGACGCCCGAAACCGATAATCAGGGCGTTCGGGTTGATCTTTTCGAGAATAGAGACAATTAGTGAGGGATCACCCTGATTTTTGAGCCATGTTTCGGTAAACTGACCCTTGATGTAGTTGATAAGTTTGTTTTTTAACGCGGTGCGCGTTTTCCATATCTCTTCATCGCTGACGTTGTAAATCTTGTCCCATATCTTGAGGTTGGACTGGTCGTTGCGGAACTCTTCACCGAAAGCTTTGTCGTAAAGGCGTTGCCATTCGGAGGCTGTCCATGTGGAGAAGTGAACACCATTGGTGACATAACTTACGTGCAACTCTTCGGGCAGGTATCCCTTCCAGATATTCTGAAACATTTCCTGCGAAACACGTCCGTGCAGCCAGCTCACTCCGTTTACCTCCTGGCAGGTGTTGCAGGCAAAGTTGCTCATGCTGAATTTTTCGTTGCCATCGCCCGGATTTTCACGTCCCAGATCGATGAATTCGTTCCAGCTGACACCCAATTTACCGGGAAATTCGCCCATGTATTTGCCGAAAAGGCCTTCGTCGAAACTATCGTGCCCTGCCGGTACGGGAGTATGAACGGTATAAAGGGAAGAAGAGCGCACCACCTCTAATGCTTCGTTGAACGATAATTTGTCACCCTGAATAAGGTCGACCAATCGTTGCGCGTTGATAAGCGCGGCGTGGCCTTCGTTGCAGTGGTATACCTGTTTTTTAATGCCCAGTTTATTCAGTGTCAGAATACCACCGATACCGAGCAGGTATTCCTGTTTCAGACGGTTTTCCCAGTCGCCGCCATAGAGTTGGTGGGTGATGGGACGGTCGTATTCGCTGTTGCGGTCGTTGTCGGTATCGAGCAGATAGAGCGCAATGCGGCCGACAGATACTTTCCAGAGGTTCGCGTAGATGATACGTCCGGGATAGGGAACTTCAATCTGAATTTGCGTGCCATGTTCGTCTTTCATCGGTTCGATGGGTAGCAGTCCGAAATTTTGCGGCTCGTACATGGCCAATTGCTGACCATCCATCGATAGACTCTGGGTGAAATAACCATAGCGATAGAGGAAGCCGACAGCGGTCATATCGACCCGGCAGTCGCTGGCCTCTTTCAGGTAGTCCCCGGCCAGAATTCCCAACCCCCCCGAATATATTTTGAGAATATTCGTCAGTCCGTATTCCATGCTGAAATAGGCTACCGACGGCTTTTGCTTGTCGTACGGAGTGTTTATGTATTCCTGATAAGAGGCGTAGACGGCATCGAGACGCTGGATAAAGTCAGGATTATTTTCTATCTCTTCCAGTTTTTCGTAACTCAAACGCTCTAACATTACAATCGGGTTTCCTTCGCATTCGTTCCATAGTTTGGAATCAATACCCGAGAACATCTCAGTCGCTTCAAAGTTCCATACCCACCACAGATTACGCGATATTTCGAGTAATTTGTGCAATTTCTCCGGCACATGAGAGGTTACCGTAATCTCATTCCAATTAGGATTGTTTACTTTTGATGATTGTAGTTTCATGTGTAAATAATTTATTTTTTAATAATCACATGTAATTTTCTGATTGCAGTCTATAGTATCATTACTATTGGTGTAGAGAAACCACATGCTTATTTAATACGCTATAAATCGATTCTTGAAATCTGATTCAACTTTTTGTTACAGCCTTATTCGATGTGTTCCCGGTAATGATTGAAGGACCTGATAATTTTACGACCTGTTTCTAAAGCTCTTGGTCAAAGAAATACTGGTTTACAACCGGATGATTCCGGTATGCACCGCTATTTTTTCTTGCTCAAGGCAACTGTGTAGGCTTTGTCGTAATATTCGATAAAGTGTTTCCACAATGCCTTTTCTGCGATTTTACGTGCCTTATTTCGTGTTTTTTGCGTATCAGAAGGTGTCAACGACGTGAATAGTTCCGTTTGTTGTACAACTTGCCGAACCACTTCGTTGTAATTCGAATCGTTGCGAGGAATAACAGCTACACCCTGGTCGATATTTTGCCGGTTGTCATTTACCCATTGCCCGAATCCGGAGAGGCTGGTAGTGACGGTTGGTACCGAAAAAGCAGCGCTTTCGAGCGGAGTATATCCCCACGGTTCATAGTACGATGGAAATACCGTCAGGTCGATACCGATAAGCAGGTCGTAGTAGCTTTTATTAAAGATACCGTCGTCGCCCTGCAGGTACGAAGGGACAAAGATTATTTTCACCTTGGTCTCTTTTGCATTGGTCAGATGCGACCAGCTTATCGACGACAAAATGGGGTCGTGCCACGGCTCGACCAACTGATGTGTGACGAACGGATTGCCGTGTGGCATGTCCGTATCTCCGTTAAGATGCTTCTGCAAATCTTCGCGGGGCCCCGAAATATAGGCGGGTACCATTAAAAAGGCGACTACCGTACGCGATAATGATGGCGAAACCTCTAACGATTTCAGCGATTCGATAAACACATCCAGCCCTTTATTCAAAAATTCATACCGTCCGCCGGTCGCTACAAAAACGGCATCCTCGGGCAGTTCGTATGTAAGCAGACATTCGGCCACCTCTTTCAATCGTTGACGCGCTTCTGCTCTTTTCGTCCCGAACTGTTTGGCATTCGGAATGAAATCGTCTTCAAATCCGTTGGGGGTGACCACATCGGGTGTTTTGCATAACAATTGAGTGCACTCGCGGGCCGTTATGTCGCTGACAGTGGTAAAACAATCGGCAAAATGAGCTGCCTGTTTTTCTACCGAGTGTTTAGCCTGCATATTCAACTCTGCGGCCATCTGATCGCCATCGTAACCTTCAAGATAATCGTATAACGGCTTGTGATTGCCGGCGATAGATCTTCCTATCGAGGTGGCGTGCGTCGTGAATATGGTGGCAATCTCGGGTGTATACCGTTTAAGGAAAAACAGTCCGAAAGCAGTCATCCATTCGTTGAAATGAGCGACTATTTTTTGATTGTTCAGTTTATAATAGCGGTAATAGCTGTCGATAACAATTCCAACGGCATAGCCGAACATGGCAGAGTCGTGATAATCAC
>CAZFTY010000127.1:0-6645 GCA_964521835.1 uncultured Microbacter sp. | reverse complement strand
GTTTGATATAGTCGAGCAAACGTTGGTAGTGCGTAATCACAATGCAGGCATTCCGGTCGGTTCTCAGCTTGTTTACACCATTAGCGACAATACGCAGGGCATCAATATCGAGACCGCTATCGGTTTCGTCCAGAATAGAGAGCTTCGGATCGAGCATTGCCATCTGGAAAATTTCGTTCCGTTTTTTTTCACCTCCCGAGAATCCTTCGTTTACCGACCGGCTGGCCAGTTTATTGTCAAGCTCCACCAAATCTTTCTTTTCGCGCATCAATTTAAGAAAATCGGAGGCCGAAATAGGATCGAGACCCTTGTATTTACGGTGTTCGTTAATAGCGGAACGCATAAAGTTGGTCATACTCACACCGGGTATTTCCACCGGATACTGAAAACTAAGAAAAATCCCCTCGCGCGAACGATCTTCAGGAGCCAGCTCTAAAAGGTTTTTTCCATTGAAAACCACTTCCCCCTCGGTAACCGTGAATAACGGGTTACCTGTCAGTACCGCCGACAACGTACTTTTGCCCGATCCGTTCGGACCCATAATGGCATGTATTTCGCCTTCGTTTACCTGCAAATCGATTCCCCGTAATATTTCCTTTCCATTTATATTGGCATGTAAATTCTTTATTGTAAGCATAATGAACGGTTTGTTTTAGTAAATAGCCGACATCAACATACCGGCCGTTTCGACAAAAATATAAAAAGCTACGCAAAGATAATCATTAAATTGGTGATGCGTATGCCCGTTTTTGTGCGATGTGTGTTAATTTTGCACAAGTTTAGCGCTGATAACAGGCTAAACACCCGATAGAAAGGACATAAAAAAAGCCGATTGCGAACTTATCTGCAATCTACAGATTGACAAGCAATAGCATATGTCCGGATAATTACAATTCACTAAAAAAAGAGACACATGATAAAAATAGAAATGGATTCAGGTTCGGGATTTTGTTTTGGCGTAGTCAATGCCATTACCAAAGCCGAACAAGAGTTGGATAAAGACTCTTCACTTTATTGCTTAGGCGATATTGTACACAACGGCAGCGAAGTAGAACGCCTCAACAAGCGTGGACTCAAAGTTATTGAACATCTGGAGTTCGACACATTGAAAGGAGCACGGGTGCTGTTCCGTGCCCATGGAGAACCCCCTTCGACCTACCTCACCGCCAAAGCCAACAACATTCAGGTAATCGATGCCACCTGTCCGGTTGTGCTAAAATTGCAGCAACGCATCAAAAATGCTTACGAAACACATCCGCAAAAAGATTGGCAAATAGTGATTTACGGGAAAATAGGTCATGCCGAAGTAAACGGTCTTGTGGGGCAAACCGGCAACACGGCCATCGTGGTAGAGCATATCGAAGATCTTGCCCGGGTGGATATGAACAAAAACATCTGCCTGTTTGCTCAAACCACCAAATCGATTTCCGGGTTCAATAATTTGGTCGATACTATCAAAAAGAAGATAAATCCTGCCGTTTCGTTTGAATTTTATGATACAATTTGCCGTCAGGTATCGAATCGTATTCCAAATATTCGTACCTTTGCCGTACGACACGATATAGTCTTTTTTGTAAGCGGCAAAAAGAGCTCGAATGGTAAGGCGCTGTTCGACGAATGCAAAGCTGTTAACCCCAATTCACATCTAATATCTACTCCCGAAGATATCACTCCGTCTTTATTAAAAGGCGTATCCACCGTAGGAATCTGTGGAGCTACCTCCACGCCGAAATGGCTCATGGAAGAGGTAGCCAAAGAATTGGAAAAGATTGCAAGTGTAACAAACGATTAAATCAAAATTGTCATGTATCAACTAAAATGTATCGGGGTACTTACCTCGGGAGGCGATGCCCCTGGCATGAATGCTGCGCTCAGAGCAGTAACTCGTAAAGCAATTTATCACGGCATCAGGGTAAAAGCGATCTATCGCGGTTACAAAGGCCTTATTTCGGGCGAAATCAAGGAGTTTCAAACACAGGACGTAAGTAACATTATTCAGCAGGGTGGTACCCTCATCAAGTCGGCACGAAGCATGGAATTCAAAACCGACGAAGGAATGCAGACAGCTTACGAAACACTGAAACGCGAAGAGATCGATGCTTTGATCGTAATCGGCGGTGACGGTACCTTTACCGGAGCCCGCATCTTCGGACAGATTTATAACGACATACCCATTGTCGGGATTCCGGGTACTATCGACAACGATCTTTACGGAACCGACTACACTATCGGATATGACACGGCATTAAATACGGTTGTGGAGGCTGTCGATAAGATACGCGACACTGCCAGTTCGCACGAACGGCTATTTTTTATCGAGGTAATGGGACGTGATGCTGGATTTCTTGCCCTTTATGGCGCTATTGCTTCGGGAGCCGAAGCAGCCATTATTCCCGAGATAGCCACCAGCACCGACCAGTTAAGCCAACTCATCGAACAAGGGTTCCGTAAATCAAAAAACAGTAGCATCGTACTGGTTGCCGAGAGCGACATCACCGGTGGCGCTATGGGCGTGGCCGAAAAGCTAAAAAAGGCTCATCCCGAATTCGACTGCCGCGTTACTATTCTCGGACACATCCAGCGTGGAGGCTCGCCTACCGCCAACGACCGTATATTGGCAAGTCGCATGGGAACTGCCGCTGTCGATGCTCTTTTGGCCGACCAGCGTAACGTGATGGTCGGTATCGTAAACAACGAAATCGTTTACGTTCCCTTCGTCAAAGCAATCAAAGACGAAAAACCGGTTAACTCGACCTTGATGGATGTTCTGCACATTCTGTCGATCTGATCTGGCTAAAGATAATTTCCAGAAGAGAGTTGATCCTTTATCGGGTCAACTCTTTTTTTGCATATATATTTCCGGTACCAACACTCTCCTCTCTTACACTCCCCGGAAAAACTTTCATTCCTCCTTTCCAAGAATAGCGCAGATATTTTCATAATTAGCTGGCTATGCGGCAGAGAAAACAACACAAAAAAAAACCAGTCTTTCCTGATAATACAGGAAAGACTGGCACATTGATTACTATTCTCTTTAGATCTATACTTTGGTTATAAAAAAATATACACTAACCATTACTCTCGTGTAAATTACGAGTCTCTTTACGACTGCAAAAGTACCCCATTTGCAACATCCACCGCTTATCAATACATGCAAAATGGCGTTCACATTGACAAGTTTCTATAAAAAAATTGAATTTTACCGGAAGAACCAGTAGTATTCAGACGAGCTGTTACACCAGCCTATTGCTGATTACGCAACCATGCGGAAGGCGAAAAACCGGTCACATTTTTGAACTGACGGCTAAAATTAGAGGGCTCGCTGTAACCGACCATTTCGGATATTTGAGCTATGGTAAGTTGGGGATCTTCACGAAAAAGACGAATTGCTTCTTCAACTCTCAAAGAATTGATCCACATGTTAAAATTCATCTCCTCCTCTTTATTGATGAAGCCGGACAAGGTAGTTCGTCCCATCTTGAGCGACTGCGCGATCTCTTCGATATTAATGCCCTGAATCGTATAGTATTTGTTCTCTATCACCTGCTTCTTCAGTTCCGGCCACACATATCGATGTTTCGGAAACGAATCAGCTACCACCGGCTGCATAGCTGTTTCGATCTTCACATATGTTCGGGGATATTGAATATAGCAGACTCCAAACACAATAAAAAAGAGTGTAAGTACACAAAAGAATACAATTAACACTTCCGGAGATGGAACCAACGCAATAATCAGCGCATATATTCCGAGTGATATTGCACCATAATAACACAAACGAACCCAATATAAATTCAATTGATAATTTTCCGAAAAATAGGCATTCAACCGGGCTTTATATGATGCCGCCTCACTTTGAAAAATCAAAGTAAAATAGACCAATTGAATCACACAGGCCATCCATGTCATTATCCGGATTAAAACCTGAGGATGAAACAAATTGTTCTTTAACAGGATCATATCTGAAAGAATAGGATTACCCAACCGCATCGCCATGGTCCAATAAACCAAACTCACCACCAACAAAGGAAGTACATGCAACGAGACAAAAGTCCGGTTTATCCTCTCAGGATGCAACAAATTGATTAATGCTATGGAAAAGAGCAATATAAGAAAAGAACACATGGAAAGAAATATCATCGACAGCACATTGACCAATACCTTATCGCACACTGCGATGAGTGCAGATATAATATAGGCAACAAACAAAAAACGCAATGATATCCGATAATTTCGCAGCCCCTCTTTTTTGGGTATCGGAAGCGTTACAAAAATAATAGCGAACACCAGACATGCCGCCGACAACGCATTCGTCAATAATATGTACTTAAAATTAGTCATTCCAAACAAAAAGCAGGCAAATCGTCCCTACAATCAATCTTCATTAAAAAGATACAATTACCTTACAAAGATACATTTTTTGGTTAAATCATTCTACTTTTTTGTTCCGGATACAGTGAGATTGACCTCCTTTTTTATCCACTACCACTACCCAAAGTTACTTTTACAGGGTCAACACTTTTTGCTATCTTTGCAAGCTGTTTTTCCGGCATACGCCGGCAGCATAAATGATCGCACAATTTATCAGAATAACAATCACATAGAAATGAAAGTAAGAGTCCGTTTTGCTCCAAGTCCTACCGGCGCGCTCCATATCGGAGGTGTACGTACGGCGTTATACAACTACCTTTTTGCCAAACAACACGGCGGAGACATGATTCTCCGCATCGAGGATACCGATTCCAACCGTTTCGTACCCGGAGCGGAAGCCTATATCGAAGAATCGCTGGCATGGCTGGGTATCAAAATCGACGAAGGCGTACAACAGGGAGGTCCGTATGCACCATACCGCCAGAGCGAACGCAAAGCAATTTACCGCGAATACGTCGATCAGCTTCTGAACGACGGCAAGGCTTATATTGCTTTCGACACCCCCGAAGAGCTGGAAACCAAACGTAACGAAATTAAAAACTTCCAATACGATGCCTCTACCCGCGGCATGATGCAGAACTCGCTGACACTATCTGCCGACGAGGTTCAAAGCCGCATTGATGCAGGTAAACAGTACGTTGTCCGCATCAAAATAGAGCCGAACGAAGAGGTTCATGTGCAGGATCTGATCCGTGGCGAAGTGGTAATCAACTCATCGATTCTGGACGACAAGGTGCTCTACAAATCGGCCGACAGCCTGCCGACTTACCATCTTGCCAACGTGGTAGACGACCACCTGATGGAGATTTCGCACGTGATTCGGGGCGAAGAGTGGTTACCATCGGCTCCGCTGCACGTGTTGCTTTATCGTGCGCTGGGTTGGCAAGACACCATGCCGCAATTTGCGCACCTGCCCCTGCTGCTTAAACCCGATGGAAACGGAAAACTGAGCAAACGCGATGGCGATCGTCTCGGATTCCCCGTATTTCCGTTGGAATGGAAAGATCCGAAAACAGGCGACATTTCGAGCGGCTACCGCGAAACAGGTTATGAACCCGAAGCGGTTATCAACTTTCTGGCGCTATTGGGCTGGCACGCCGGTTCCGACCGCGAGATATTTTCGATGGAAGAGCTGATTCAGGAGTTTTCGCTGGAACGATGCAGCAAAAGCGGCGCTAAATTCGATTTTGAAAAAGGGAAATGGTTCAACCACCAGTATCTGCAACTGAAGCCTGCAGAAGAACTTTCGGTTAAGTTCAAGACAGTGTTGGCAGAAAAAGAAGTAACTGCTTCCGACGAAACCATCGCAAGTGTGGTGACGTTGATGCGCGAACGTATCAATTTCAGCAGTGAACTATGGGACACGACCTCCTATTTCTTTGTCGCTCCGACAAGTTATGACGAAAAATCGGTTCAAAAACGGTGGAAACCGTTTACGGCGCAACAACTCACCGAATTATCGGCCTTTATTGAAACATTAGACAACTTTGTGACCGACAAAGCCGATACGGAGGCAAAGGTGATGGAATGGATCGCCGCCAAAGAGTATAAAACCGGCGAGGTAATGAATGCGTTCCGCATTGCATTGGTAGGCGAGTCGAAAGGACCTCACATCTTCGACCTGACCTCCATTATTGGCAAAGAAGAAACGCTGCGCCGCGTGCGACACGCAATCGATACCATTAAGCTTTAAAATACAAAAAAGGATGTCTTGCAGAAGACATCCTTTTTTATTAAAGGCATTCCTTTTAGTAGTCCGACCTTTCAGGTCGTATATGTAGAAATTTTGCTCACACGCAGGTCACAGACCTACGGTTATGAAAGTGGGGCTTTTCAAGCCCGACAGCAAAATATCAATATTCATATTATACGGCTTCAGTTCGCTTATTTCACCTTTTCAAGCAAGTTCTTCCGCAGGTAACGTACCGGATAAAGAGCCGCCAAAAATCCCATCACACTGACGGTAAAAAGAACAACGATAAGATCTGTCCAGACAACCTCTACCGGATAGGAATCGATAATAAAACCGGAGCCCTGCAGCTTAATCCACCCGAAATAGTACTGTCCGAGACATAAAAGGACTCCCAAAACTACCCCAAGGAACGCCCCTCCGACCGAAATCATCCATCCTTCAAAGAGGAATATGCGTTGGATCAACCGATTGTCGGCTCCCAGATTCCGCAACGTCCGGATATCATTCTCTTTGTCGATAAT
>CAZFTY010000126.1:0-6669 GCA_964521835.1 uncultured Microbacter sp. | reverse complement strand
AAGAGCCAATCAAATCGGCGTTCTGATTCGTGACGAACTGGATCAAAAGCTGAAAGAATTCACCTCTGTAGCCGATAGTTTGGAAGAGGTATTTGAAAACCGCGAACAAATTGAATTATCGCGTTTTTACGAAAGACTGCCGAAACCGACTTTAATCGCCGCTCAGGAATACCTGGACAATAAGCTTTTTTATCGTCTGCCGGCGAAAGACAAAGCCATTAAATAAAATTTTCTGGCTCAACTGATACCGTTTTGCCGGTTCGTTCTTTTACGGATCGGCAAAAAGTGTCTTTAAACGGTACTGAACCCGGTCGGCCTATCGCATCATTTCAAAACCAAAGCATCATGCTTCAAGGCAAAAATATCATACTTGGCATCACAGGGAGTATTGCTGCATACAAATCGGCAATGCTGACCCGGCTTCTCGTAAAAGAGGGTGCCAACGTCAAAATAGTGATGACTCCTTTAGCCAAAGAATTTATCACACCCCTCACACTGGCAACCTTAGCAAAGAATCCTATTCTGGTCGATTTCTTCGATCCGACGAATGGAAACTGGAATAGCCATGTCAGCCTGGGATTATGGGCCGATGCATATGTAATTGCACCTGCCACAGCCAACACATTGGGCAAAATGGCCAACGGCATTGCCGACAATCTGTTGATGACAACCTATTTTTCGGCCAAATGTCCTGTTTTTGTGGCGCCGGCAATGGATTTGGATATGTTTCGCCACCCGGCTACTCAAAAGAATATAAATACGTTGCAGAGTTTCGGCAACCACATTATCGATGCAGCCACAGGCGAATTAGCCAGCGGACTCGAAGGCAAAGGCCGGATGGCCGAACCCGAAGAGATAGTCGGCTACCTGAATAACTATTTCGCCCAAAAGCTTTCGCTTGCCGGAAAGAAGGTTATGATCACAGCGGGACCAACGTACGAAAAAATCGATCCGGTTCGTTTCATTGGCAACTATTCGTCCGGTAAAATGGGATTTGCACTGGCCGAGACGTGTGCCGAAAGAGGCGCTTCGGTAACTCTTATTGCCGGCCCCGTAAGCCTGACAACCAACCACCCGAATATTCAACGCATCGACGTGGAGAGTGCCGAAGAGATGTATCAGGCTGCCGTTTCCCGTTTCCCGGAAAATAACATAGCCATTCTTTGCGCCGCCGTAGCCGACTTTACTCCGGAATGCACCGCCGGACAAAAGCTCAAAAGAGGCAACGACGATCTTGTGCTCAAACTGAAACCCACACGCGATATCGCCGCTTCATTAGGCACAACCAAACGTCCCGACCAACAGTTGATCGGGTTTGCTCTCGAAACCAACAACGAAGAAGAGAACGCCCTGTCGAAGCTTCAACGCAAGAATCTCGACATGATCGTACTCAACTCGCTACGCAGCCCGCAAGCCGGTTTCCGGTACGATACCAACCAAATAACCATTCTGCACAAGAACGGCACAAAAAAAGAGTATTCGCTGAAAACGAAGAGAGAGGTGGCCGGAGATATTGTAACCGAAATTGAACAACTCGTATAAATTCCCCGCATGGAAAGAAAAACTGTCGTAACCGAAATCCGTTTTTATCAGTTCGACGAACTGACCCCGGAATATCAGCAACTGATTACCCTTGCCAAAGAGCAAACAAAAAAATCCTACTCGCCCTATTCAAATTTTGCGGTAGGGGCAGCCATTTTAATGAACAGCGGGAAGATTTTTGCCGGGAGCAATCAGGAAAATGCAGCATATCCTTCCGGGTTGTGCGCCGAACGGACTACGATGTTTTATGCCAACGCCCAATGTCCCGAAACACCGATGAAAGCGATTGCCATTGCGGCCTATAGTCACGACGATTTTATAGACGATCCGATCGCTCCGTGCGGAGCCTGTCGCCAGTCGCTTCTCGAAAACGAGAGCCGGTTCGGACAGTCATTGCAGGTACTGCTTTATGGCAAAAGGGGTATTTATGTTATCGACAGCGTTAAGGATTTGCTGCCGCTCTGCTTTACCAAAGAGAGCCTTCTTTAGCAAGATTCAAACGCTATTTTTTCAACGTAGAGGCAAACACCATCACATTATTCAGGTGCAACCTCATGGTAGCCTCTGCCGCTTCCGAGTCCTTAGCCCTGATATATTCGAGCAATTTCAGATGTTCATTGGCTGCCACCGTCTCTACTGCCTGACACACCTTATATTCATTGAAACTTTTCAAAATATCGGGAGTGATAATCATCATCAGGGACTTAATCACCATATTTTTGCTTCCTTCAGCAATACACCGGTGAAATGACATGTCGGCATCGGCAACTTCCATACAGCCCAAATCGGTTCTATCCTTGTCCATATAATTCTGCAATGCAGCTTCAATCTTCAGCAAATCGTCATCCGTACGGCGCAAAGCACACAACCGGGCAGCATTGGTTTCAAGAATCAGGCGGGTCTCCACCAGCGAATAAAAATCGTAATTATCGAGTTTAAGCACATCGGTTATCAATCCTTCAAGGGCTGGAATCTCCAATCCGGCAATAACGGAACCACTTTGGGGAAGTGTTTTGAGCACACCATAAAACTCAAGTTTCTTAATGGCATCGCGCACATATGCCCGCCCTACGCCAAACTGTTCGGCAAGTTTTCGTTCCGCAGGCAAACGATCGCCGGGTTTTAATTTTCCACTGTTTAACAGCCCTTTTATTTCACGAATAATAATATCGGAAGGTGATTCAGTTGACGATTCTGAAATACTGTTTGCGATAGATTCAACGGTCATATACTTCTGGTAGATTAGTATGTTATTTAGTAAAGCTCAAACCACTAATTGTATGAGCCCAAAAATGGCAACGCCCCGAAAAAAACAGATACAAAGATAACGACTAAATGCAATATAACAATAAAAAAAGAAGAGTTTTCTTACATGTGTGCAATTTTACAAAATGCTAATATAATGATAAATACACATATTTTTCAGGCACAATAATCACTTTTGAGAAAAATGTATGACAAACCCAAATTAATTTTTTACCTTTGCAACCCATAACCAAAAAACAAAGAAAACTGTGAGTTTACTTAGCGAAAAAATGTCCCTGTTTGATGCACCTCAAAAGTACCAGCAAGCAGGGGTGTATCCGTATTTCCGTCCGATAGAATCAGACCAAGACACAGTGGTAACCATTGATGGTAAACCGGTATTAATGTTTGGTTCAAACAGTTACCTCGGACTCACCAATCACCCGCGCATTAAAGAAGGCGCTATAAAAGCGGTGGAAAAATATGGAACCGGATGCGCCGGTTCTCGTTTTTTGAACGGCACGCTCGATATTCACATTGAATTGGAAGAACGTTTAGCCAAGTTAGTACATAAAGACGGGGCTTTAATCTATGCCACCGGATTTACAGTCAATTCCGGAGTTATTCCTTGCCTCACCGGAAAAGACGATTACCTCTTATACGACGAACTGGATCATGCATCGATCATCGAAGGACGTCGTCTCTCTTTTTCCAACCAGGTCAAGTACAAACACAACGACATGGAGTCGTTGGAAAGACAGCTGAAACGTTGTGCTCCCGAAAAAATCAAATTGATTGTAACCGATGCTGTTTTCAGCATGGAAGGCGACGAAGCCAAGTTGCCCGAAATGGTTGCTCTCGCGAAAAAATATAACGCATCGCTTTATGTAGATGAAGCTCATACGCTTGGTTTCTACGGAGAGACAGGTGCCGGTCTTTGCGAGCACTTCGGCATGACCAATGACGTAGATGTGATAATGGGAACGTTCAGCAAGTCGCTGGCCACTATCGGTGGTTTCGTAGCTGCCGACAAAAACATTATCAACTTCCTGAAGCACAATTCGCGTACATTAATATTCAGCGCAAGTATTACTCCGGCCTCTACCGGTTGCGTATTGGCAGCGCTCGACGTAATGCGCGACGAACCCTGGCGTAAAGAACAGTTGTGGGCAAACACAAAAAGAGCTCTCGAAGGATTCAAAAAAGCAGGCTTCGACACAGGGCACACCACTACGCCTATCATTCCTCTCTTTGTGCGTGACAACGACAAAACATTCCTGTTAACACGCAAATTGATGGATGACGGAGTATTCGTCAATCCGGTTGTATCACCGGCCGTACCATCGGAAGACACGTTGATTCGCTTCTCGTTGATGGCTACGCATACTTTTGACCACATCGAGGAAGCGGTCGCAAAGATCACCCGTATTGCTCGTGAGATAGGCATTATCGAATAAAAGATAAAAGCCGGTGCAAAGATAATCGTTTCAAAAATACCATTATCTTTGCACCGCTTTTAACGCGGAAGTAGCTCAGTTGGTAGAGCATCAGCTTCCCAAGCTGAGGGTCGCGGGTTCGAGTCCCGTTTTCCGCTCATAAAAATCAGACAGTTACATTAATGTGATTGTCTGATTTTTTCTTTTAAAGTCTCTGGTTTACGTTCGGTTTACATGATTTTGCTTCTCAAGATGTAAACCAAAACCACATGAACGCTTCTGTTTATGTAGTCTGCTACAAGTCCAAAATTCTTTCCAATGGTGAGCATCCTTTAATGCTTCAAATCTCTAAAGACGGTAAACGCAAGTATCAAAGTTTAGGTATTTCAATAAATCCGCAATATTGGGATTTTTCCAAATGCAAACCAAAAGCAAACTGTCCCAATGGAGATTTAATTCAAAAAATCATTCTTGACAAAAGCACTGAGATTCAAAGAAGAACTTTAGAGCTAAATGCTTTCCAAAAAGACTACACCTCTACAACGTTACTAAAGAAAGACGAAAGAAGAGCTATAAAACTCAAAACAGGAGGAGAATACTACAACGATTTAATAGAGCAATTTGAATCAGAGGGCAAAGCGGGAAACCGTTTGATTTATAAAGGCTCTCTAAATTCAATCAAAGACTTCTCAAAAGGCAGATTGAATTTTCTTTTCAACGATATTGATGTGGAATGGCTTGCTAAATATGAAAAGTGGCTCCGTTCCAAAGGCAACAAAGAAACAACAATGAGTCTTTTATTCCGTACCCTTAGAAGTGCCTACAATAAAGCGATTGCAGATAAATGTACAACAAAGAGTAATTACCCATTCGATGAGTTCAAAATCAGCAAATTTGATGTCTCAACCTCTAAAAGAGCCATCTCCAAAGACGATATATTGAAAGTTTTTGCAGTGGATTTATCCAAAGAATCATTTTACATGCAATTTGCCAGAGATATTTTTGTGTTTAGTTATTTATGTGGTGGAATCAACTTCACAGATATAGCCAATCTTAAACCTGAAAATCTGGAAGATAACAGGCTGCAATATATAAGGCAAAAGACAGGCAAGAAAATAAACATCTCACTCACTCCGCAAGCAATAGAGCTTATTAATTGCTACAATACAAACCTCAAAGCAAACAATTACATTTTCCCTATTTTGGATATTAAAACCCATATTACACCCATACAAAAGCGAGGATGTAAATTAAACTGTGTCAAGTAAAGGAAAAAGGAATAACTTTACAAACACAGTTTAATTTACATCCTCCACCAATACAGTAGAAGGTTATCACCGCCAGTTGCGTAAAGTAACCAAAAGCAAAGGAGTGTTTCCCAATGACACATCGTTGGAAAAACTTGTTTATCTGCCCTATCGCAATATCCGCAAAAAGTGGAATATGCCATTAAGCAACTGGGGAACAACTGCCCAGCAGTTGGCAATTAAATTTGGAGATCGATTTAGGATTTTATAGATTTGTCGCTCGTCGGGACGGGTGCTCCCGCCCCTTGCCGCGAGGCGTTCCCCCAGCGGAGGGTTTTTAATGAAAAGTTTAGCCTGACACAGTTTGTTTTACACACCTTCATTTATAAAATCAAGCCCCTATGTTGGAAAGATGCTTAGTTGCATTTCTCGTTTGTATACTTCATTCTTTTCTCTCCAGGTTTTCTCCGGGTCATTGAGGAAGCTGTATATGTTGATATAACTCATAAGTTATCCACGTAACAGGCTTGTCATATTTGAAAACGCCCACTAACGTTTTACTTTACTGCGAACCAGCATTAGAAGCAGGTTGGCTATCATAGCTGTCCATATTTGTATTTCAATGGCATTTACATTGTCGCCAAGGAAATACTTCAATGGAAAGTTTTGTTTCAATTGTTTGAATAAAAGCTCTATTTGCCAACGTCGGCGATAGATTTCAATATTCATTTGAGCTTCAAAGGCAGTATTGTTCGTCAGAAATACCAATACTTTTTTCTTTTGCTCATCCCAATAAGCTATTTTTCTGGCTATATGAACAAGTTCTTTGCCCTTGCCATATCTGAGGAAAATAATTTCATCTATTAGAATTCCATTATCAGCTGTATCTGAAATATCAATCTCTTCGACACTATTGTACAGGGCATTACTTTTGAGTTTTGTTACATACAAGACACCTTGATAAGTAAATTGTTCATAAGCTGCATAATCCACATAACCTTTATCGAAAACAAAGATAGAACCTTGCGCTAAGTTTATTTCCTTGAGTAAGATATGATCATGTGTTGCAGCTCCTGTATATCTAATCAAACATGGAGTATTTTCCGATGCTTTAATCAGCGTATGTGCCTTTATTCCACTTTTCTTTTTGCCGCTTTGCTGTTCCGTCCTACACCTTTCAAAATCTCCTTAAACAAGGT
>CAZFTY010000125.1:0-6690 GCA_964521835.1 uncultured Microbacter sp. | reverse complement strand
ATAATACTATTGTCATGATGAATGCTCAGTCAGTCAAAGAGCTGGTGCTGCAATCCGGTGCCGATTTATGCGGTATCGCACCGGTCGGACGGTTTGCCTCCGCTCCCGAGGGGTTTCAACCCACCGATTTATTCCCCGATGCCAAATCGGTCATCGTTTTTGCGAAAAAAATTCCGGCAAGCGTTTTTCGTACCCAATCTGATATTCCCTATTCGTTTGTGGAGGAGATCGTGCTGCACGAAGTGTTGCGCCTGTCGCTCGATATTGCCGTAAAGCTGGAGAAAAAGCAGGTTGCGGCGCTGCCGGTGCCCTCCGAACCGTACGACTACTGGGATGCCGAAACGCTTACGGGAAAAGGTTTGCTGTCGTTGAAACATGCAGCTTATTTGGCCGGCCTGGGCGTGATCGGCAGAAACACCCTGTTGTGTACTCCCGAGTATGGCAATTTGGTAAAGTTGGGCGCGTTGGTGACTGACGTGGAGCTTGACCCGGATCCGGTACTCGAAAACAAACTCTGTTCCGATAAGTGTAACCTCTGTACAGACGGTTGTCCATCGGGCGCATTGCAGCATGGGGCGGTAGATCAGCGTAAATGCCGTACCTGGTCGGAAAGTACGACGAAAAAAGGGGCTCCGGTCATTGTCTGTTACAATTGCCGCAAGGTGTGTCCCAACCGAACCGGATGGAAAACCGTGGCGGTGTGAAGGCCGGTTATGAGAGGTTGCCCCTCTCTTGCGGAGAGGGGTTGGGTCTGACGATAAATGTACCGATGATGAATATCGGTATTTAGAATCAGACTCCGATACGAAGTCGTCGTGAGGAGAGATCAAATTTATCAAATACAATACCTATGAAACTTATTTCTCTGTTCTTATTTTCGTTGTTGCCGTTTATCGGAATGGCACAACAACATCCCGATGTGTATACCACCCCGATGGGGCCGTTAGTGATTACTCCGGTAAACCACGGATCGGTAATGCTGCGCATCAAAGGAAAAGTAATTCATGTCGATCCGTACGAAAAATCGGTCGACTATGCCGCGCTGCCCAAAGCCGATCTGATTCTGATTACTCATGAGCACCCCGATCATTACGATAAAAAAGCGCTGGACAAAATAACGAAACCGGATACTCGTATCATTGCCGCGGGTAGTGTGGTGGCTGCCGGACTGAAGGGCGCATCGGTGCTTAAAAACGGTGAGTCTACCCAGTGGAACGATATTCGTATCGATGCGGTGCCGGCTTACAACATCGAACATAAAAGTTCCAACGGAAAACCATTTCATGAAAAAGGGGTCGGCAACGGATATGTGCTTTCGTTTAAGAACTTCCGTGTCTATATAGCCGGCGATACCGAGAATATTCCTGAAATGAGCAACCTCGGAAAGATTCAGGTGGCTTTCCTTCCTAAAAACCTGCCCTACACCATGACCAACGAACAGTTTGTGGAAGCGGCTAAGATGATTCGTCCGAAGGCTCTCTATGCCTACCACTATACTGAGCTAAACCGGGATGCGCTGATTAAGCAGTTACCCAAAAGCATTGAGTTGAAATAGAATGACCCGGTTGCGAACACTTTTCGGATGGTTGGCCCTTGTGCTGCTCATGTCGTGTGGCAACGAGGCGTCCGACCATTCGTTTTGTTATTGGCAGCGTACATTCAAACTGACCAAAGCAGAGACGGCGGCATTGCAAAAAACAGGAGCCGATCATCTCTACATCCGCTATTTCGATGTCGATTGGAGTGAAGCGCATCAGGAACCGAAACCGGTAGCGACGTTACTTGCTTTGACGGTGCCTCCATGCAGCTTTACCCCCTCGGTTTTTATCACCAACCGGGTCTTCGAGCAGTCATCCCGTACGGCTATCGACTCGTTGGCTGCCAGGGTAGGGCGACGGGTAGAGATGGTGACCCGTCATTTTCTCGATTTGGCTATCCGCGATAGTATTGCAGGCAACAAGCAGGCGACGGCTATTGTCAGAAACTGGAACGAGATTTTGTTCGACTGCGACTGGACCGTTGCCACGCGCGATAGTTACTTCTATTTTCTGCGTAAAATGGAGCAGCTTTATCCTAAAAAAGAGCGTTCGGCTACACTGCGTCTCTGGCAGTTTAAGCACCGCGATCTCTGTGGGGTGCCTCCGGTAACCCGTTGCCTGTTGATGTGCTACAATCTTTCCGATCCGAAAAAAGCGATGACCGAAAACTCTATCGGGAGCGCGCGCGAACTGGAAAGTTACCTTACACGCAGCGATTATCCACACCATCTTGACATTGCGCTTCCGATTTTCGGATGGGGCGTGGTGTTTCATCATGGCCGGTGGCAGGGGCTGTTGCCCGATGCCGGTTTGACGCAGTTCCGCAAGGATACGAAGCATTGCCGGGAGGTAAGTCCCAACCGCTTTATGTTGGTGAAGGATACCGTTATCGGAAGCCATTACCTACGCTACGGCGATGAGATCCGGATAGAGCAGATCGGAGCTTCGGAGCTCCAAAATATGATAGAACTCATCAAAAAACGAGTATCTTTGCGCCACAGTTCCCGTATAACCTTTTTTTCGTTTGATTCGCAAAATGTAGACCGGTATGGATTGGAAGAGATCACACGTTTGTACACGCTTTTTGACCGTTAGTTTTTTCCTGTCGTTCTCTTTTTTCGCACTGGCTTGTGTGGAGATGGAGACACCCGACACCTACCGGATGATGTTTTTTCAGGCGCGGATGGGAAACACGTCGGCACTGCAAATTTTCAACTTCACTCCGGCTATGTATGCCGGTTATCATCCCGATCCCGACGGTGCCGATCGCGTACGTAACGCGAAAGAGTGGCTCGATCAGGTGGGTGGCGACGTGGTGCTGGAAGATATTCTCACTATCCAGTATGAAACCACCCCCGATTCGTTGCTTTTGGCCTATAAGAAGAACCGGATTAAATCGGAGTTTGAGGATAACAGTTTTATGCAGGCGCTTACCAAATCCCCGGCGAAGGCGCTGCTGGAATATCTGCTCTTCTCCAAACAGGTAGAGGCTACCGAAGCCGTGTTGCTGAATGGGTTCGAATCGTGGAATGCGGATGCCGACGAGGTGGCGGCTTCTCAAAAGGCGAAGCAATCGCTCTTCTTGCTTGCCCGCAAACGGCTTTCATCCGCCAAAGGTGATTTTCTGCGCAAACGCTACGCCTACCAGCTTTGCCGGTTGGCTTACCAGTTGAAAAACTATGCTGTAGCTATTAAAACCTACGAGAACTATTTCAAAAAGTTCGATGGCGATGCCCTGATGAATGTCTGGAGTACGCTGTTTTATGCCCAATCGCTCGATGCCACGAAAAAGGGAGCCAAGGCGAACTATTTCTACAGTCTGGTCTTCGATCATTGCGACAGTAAGAAATTGCGTAGTCACCAGCTCTTCCATACCGACGACAAAACCTTCTTCGCCGGACTGAAACTTACAAAAAACGCACACGAAAAGGCTGTGATGTGGGTGATGCACTGCATCAATTATCCGGCTCCGGCGCTCAATGACCTGAAAACGATCGTCGGTCTGGAACCCAAATCGCCCTACCTTTCGTTTCTCATAGCCCGCGAAATAAACAAGCTGGAAGACTGGATCTGTACGCCCGGCTTTACAACGAACATGCCCTCATTGAGCCCGCAGTGGGATCTATCGGTTGCCAGGTCGCATAATCTGGCCGTCGACAAGTCCTATCTGCAAAAATTCAAAGCGTTTTTGCAAAAGGAGCGCGCGCAGGAACGGGGCGAGATGGCGCAATACTTCACCTTGTGTCTGGCGCACACCTGTTTTCTGGACGATAAATCGAAGGAGGGGCTGGAGTATCTCAACGGTATGGGACTTACCGAAAACAGTTCCATCGAGTTGCAGAAAAATATTGAAAAGGCCTGGGTGTCGGCCAAAACGAGCGACGTTACCGGCGATAATTTCAAAGATCAGTTTGTGGTTTATTGCCGCAAATTGCAGCGGTTGGCCAAGAGCGACAACGCCATGAACAAAACGCTCTACACGCTGTTGCGTTGTGTGGCTCGTGAGTATGAGACCAAAGGCGATTTTGCCACTGCCGGCCTGCTGACCATGAAATCGGATCAGTTCAAGCAACGTTATGACACGGCTTTTTACGGGACCCGACCGGTTACGCTCAAAGATACGTACGACAAGATAGCCTATTTCGATTTGAATGCCGGGGTGGGGGATATCGATCACCTGATTCAGCTGATAACAAAACGGGATAAGACCGAATTTGAGGATTTTATCTGCGATCAGCACCTGGGCAGCCTCAATTTTTACCGCGATTTGCAGGGAACCATCGCGTTCCGGAACAACGATCTGAAGACGGCTGCCCGTATCTTCAAATCGATCAGTCCCGATTTCTGGAGAAGCCATTATGGCTATGCTCAGTGCCTGAACGAAGATCCGTTTCAGCCGAAGGTGTTGGTTAAAAAACGCAATTTCAAATACAATTTTGATAAGAGCCGGTTTGTGCGTCAGCTTATTGATTTGCAAGATAAAGCGAAACGCAAATCAGGGGTGGCCGAAGCCTGCCTGCTGCTTGGAAACGCCTATTTCAACTGCTCGTATTGGGGTAACTCGTGGATGATGGTGAAGTATGGCTGGAGTGGCGGTGAGAGTTACCGGATGCTTATGCCGGATACGTTAGGGTATACTTTGCCGTTGCAGCAACCCACGATCAAAGCGGTGTTGGTAAGTAATAATTACTATAATTGCAAACTGGCGGCACACTACTACCGTCAGGCGCTCGACGATCCGAAGGCTACCAACGATCAGCGTGCTTTTGCCTGCCTGATGCTGCACGAATGCCATTATGCTCCGTGGCTGTTTGCTAACACAACCTGGGATATGGATCGGTTGCCTCTCTATTCGGCTCAAGCCGAGTTGCGCGAATTTTATGCAAAATATGCCGATACCAAAACATATCGTGATTACAAATGCCCGTTACTGGATGCTTTTATTGCCCGAAAATAAACTATGTATTATTTATATTAAATTCAAACCTTTCTAAACAATGACAACTCGACGAATAATCGGTATTCATGAAAAACTACCGGTACTGCAGAGCTTGCCTCTCAGTCTTCAGCACCTTACTGCTATGTTCGGTGCAACTATTTTAGTTCCCATTTTGTTAGGTGTCGATCCCGCTATTGCATTATTAATGAACGGTATCGGCACTTTACTTTATTCTTTGGTCACCAAAGGCGGCATTCCGGCCTACTTAGGTTCCAGTTTCGCGTTTATAGCTCCGACGCTTCTGATTATCTCTTCCGATGGCGGATTTTCCCATGCTCAGTCCGGTTTTATCTTCTTCGGATTGTTCTTCGTGATTATCTCTTTTGTGGTGAAGAAATGGGGCATTCGCTGGATCGATGTGGTGATGCCTCCGGCTGTGATGGGCGCGGTAGTTGCGATTATCGGTCTCGAACTGGCGCCGGTAGCCGCACAACAGGCAGGTCTGGCTCCCGGATCGACGGCTGTAGGGCAAGTGGTGCAACCTTTTGTAGTTAACTCGCACGTGGTGCTGGTATCCATGTTTACGCTATGTATCGGAATTCTGGGGTCGGTGCTGTTCAAAGGCTTTTTGCAGGTCATCCCTATTCTGATTGCTGTTGTGGCCGGTTATATCATGGCGCTGTGTCTGGGTATGGTCGATACCTCCGCCATCGCCAATGCTGCCTGGTTTGCCTTGCCTAAGTTTCAGGCTCCTGTTTTCGACACCAATGCGATGATCGTTATTGCCCCGGCTTGTATTGTGGTATTGGCCGAACATATCAGCCACCTGATTGTAACCAGTGAAGTGACGGAAACCGATCTGATGAAAGATCCCGGGTTGCACCGCTCGTTGCTTGGTGACGGTTTGAGTAACCTTTTGTCTGGTTTAGCCGGATCGCCTCCCAATACTACTTACGGGGAGAATATCGGTGTGATGGCCATTACCCGCGTCTATTCCGTTTGGGTAATCCGGGGTGCAGCGCTATTTGCCATTGCTTTTTCGTGCGTGGGTAAAATATCGGCAGCCATCTCTACCATTCCCACAGCGGTGCTCGGTGGTATGACCATGTTGCTTTACGGTGTGATTGCCGTTCAGGGTTTCCGTATCCTGATTCAGCAAAAAGTCGACTTCAGCAAAAACAGTAATATGGTTCTCGGTGCGATTACTTTTGTAGTGGGAGTGTCGGGAGCAGCTGTCAATATCGGTTCCGTACAGATGAAAGGGATGGCTTTTGCCGCTATTGTGGGAGTTGTTCTTTCTATTCTGTTCTGGCTTTTCCGTAAGGTAGGCCTTATGAATCAGGAGGCTTGATCTCTCTTGATCGGTTGTTGAAAAAAAAAGCACTGTTTTCCGATAAAAAACAGCGGAAGCGGGAACAATTCGGGCTTTCAGTATATATATTTGTGATGTATTGGAAATGGCCATTCCTACTGAGCTCTATTGTTGAACTAAACGGAACGCTTATGGAAGAAACCTCACAGTTGCAGAAATATCGCTCTGAATTCCGACTTGGTGTCGGTTGATTATTTATTTCCCAAAAAAGAGGAAAACAAAGAAACAAAAAATGAACATGGCTTTCTGCTGTTGCACATGCAACCGGAACCCGTTATGTGACGGATCATTTGCTAAAGCCTGCTTCAAAAGAATTATTGAATGTCAATAAAAAACGAGGG
>CAZFTY010000124.1:0-6691 GCA_964521835.1 uncultured Microbacter sp. | reverse complement strand
GTGTAACCATTTTGTGCGAGCAGACGGGCTGTTTCCATGCCGATGCCCGAAGACGCGCCACTGATAAAAACTACCGGTTGCATAGTGTGGGGGTTCTTAGTTTGTTATTGCAAAGCTACGAAATTATTTTTTTGTAAATATTATGTTCGGACTTTACTCTTTTGCTTTTCAAACAGGCCTTGTTAATCGCATTGAATATTGGGTATGGATTACTAACGGCGCATGGGTGACCAAAAATTATCCGGTTTTTATTCAATATAAAAAGCCGCAAAATTTCGAATGGAATCGAATTTGCGGCTTCTTGATGTTCTTCGACTTTGTTGTTTCTACACATCACATAAAGTGCATGATTGAATGTCAGATCATTTCGTTGGATTTTCTTCAATTTCACTTATTTCATCGGTCTTTTTTTGATCGTAGTCGTATAGCTACCTCCGGGCCAAATCACATAAAGATCGAGGTCGGATGTAGAAGATACATCTATCTTGGGCTTTTCGTATATGTTTTTTCGGGCTTTGCAATGCAAATCAAGGGTACCATCGACTCCATATGGATATTGCTTTACTCCGAATTCATCTGTCATATCTACATGCCAAACCAATCGATGGTGAGGAACATCGGCCTGAATACCGAATACATATTCGAAAAGTACGGCAATGGGAGCCAGCCCTGTCCATCCGATAAAGTCGCTACGATTATTTCCCTGAGCTTTTTCCGGGGCATAATTTTCAAAGAAGGTTCCTGTTTTTTTGAATACCTCCACAACGTTGTGATGATGATTAACCCCGATAGCATGTGCCAGATCATCTTGTCCGACAGAAGTTAACCCCCTCAGCACCATATAGGCAGTGGGAGCCCACACAGCGCCTCTCCAGTAACCTCCGTTTGAATCGTAGAACGGACAGTCTGCAGCAAGAGAGGGAACACGATGAGGCCTGTTAAACTTCAACGTATCATCCAGTTGGCCGACATACTCTTTCATTCGTTCGGGAGGAACCACTCCGGCCAGCAGCGACCAGTAAGAACCGACAGTTTGTATGGAAGAAAGCGATCCATCCCTGAATTTATCGGTATAGAAATGAAGTTTGTCATTCCACATCTGGTCGTTTATAAAACGGGAAAGCGAAACAATTTCTCTTTGCAGATCGGCAACATCAGCTTCGCGATGCAAAACCGAAGCCATTTTCACGAGAGTCTTGGCCGCAAAAACAGCTTGCATATTGGCATCTACCCACGACATATGACCATTACTCCATTGTACATCATATCCATCGGGCACCCGGGGCTGATTATCCATGCCACACCCCCAGCCGCTTAGGAAATAGGATCCGTCTTTCCAGGTTCGGTTTAGTTCAAACCATTTATAATAGGCCAATAATGGAGAAAACACTTTGCGGAGCCGAGTTGTATCATTGAAATTAAGAAAATATTCCCACTCCACCCAGGGCATAATATTCGGACCGGTACTCGATGGGTCGACACGTTCAAAACAATCCTGACCGGTACCGCCGTAAATTTCGCGGCAAATAAATCCGTCAGGGAGTTGTTTTCGATAAAAATTATCAAGCGTACCCTGAAAATTAAACGCCCGCGATCCGTAACGCCCGAACATGGTCATAAAAGAACCGTCCCACATAAAAATATTGCCGTTGAAAGCAGCATCGATATAAGGCGACACAAAATTGTTTTGTGAAGTCACTTTTTTCAGATGACTGAATGCTATTTCCCAGGCTTTCCAATAACACCAAATAGCATCGGGATTGCCCGGCCAAAAAGGTTGGGGCAATTTCTCCTTAATCTGAGCGAATGAGGGGGGAGTCGCTGTATCCTGAGGAGCTTTTACAAAACTGTTTTCATCGTAGTATTTATTGTAGATATACAGCTTGTAGGGTTGTTGCGCAAATAACATCACGCCACAACAAGAAACCAACAAGCCAACCAATAGTTTTCGCATTTCAGTAAGTATAAATTAGTTTGTTTTTAATGACAGCTCTTTTATTACACGATTAGGATATAGAACGTTATGCTCTTTCTCCACGATCAGAGTCTGTGGCAATTGGAAACTTGCTTTTGCCCGGATATCGCGAGAAGAGGCTCCAATTTCCACTCCATACATTCCTTTCTCGGCTACCCAAGAACTGATTCCACTCCAGAACGAAGCCAGAGCACGCGGGTCGAGCATAAAAGTTATCCTCTGGCTTTCTCCCGGTTTCAACAGACCGGTTTTGGCAAAAGCTTTTAATTCGTGACGTGGCTTTTCTATTTCATTCTGAGGCGCAGAAAGATAGAGTTGAACAACCTCTTTTCCTGCCACATTCCCTGTATTTTTCACCATCAATGTTATTTCCATATTGTCGGTGAAAGTATTTCTGCTCAATTTTATATCCGAGTAGCCGAATTTTGTATATGAAAGTCCGTAGCCGAATTCGTAAGCAACAGGGCGTTCGAATGAGTCGTAGTAGCGGTAGCCGACATAAATTCCATCTTCATAAGAGGCATTTACCGGGTTTTCTTTGGGTTCTCCCGGAAAAGTTGCGGCTGACGGCACATCGTCATATTTCACAGGAAAACTCATTGGAAGTTTGCCCGAAGGGTTGACTTTTCCTTTCAGAATATCGACCAAAGCATTGCCTCCTTCCTGCCCGGTTTGCCATGCCAGTAGTATCGCATCGGGCCAATCACGCCAGTCGGTAGTGGCTATCACGCCCCCGATATTCAGCACCACTACCACCTTTTTACCGCTGGCATGATAGATGTCCGATACGTTTTTGATAAGCGTTTTCTCTGTTTCGGTCAATGAAAAATCGGAGACTTTACGATCCCATCCCTCACCGGCATTACGACCGATGGTAATCACAGCTATATCTGAATTTTTCATTTGATTCTCGATCACTGATTTATCCAGCGGAAGTTCGGCATGAAAATCAACCACCTGTTTTTTATTTTCTTCTTTGGAATGAGACAAAACTGTGTCAATAAAGTTTGTATAAACATTCTCCAGTTGTGGTAACACTTTGTATCCGGCATTTACAAAACCGTCTTTGATAGAGATGGCTTTTTCGTAATTTACTTCACCACTTCCAGTGCCTCCGGCAATAAAGCTATAGGAGGTTTTCCCGAAAAGGGCAACTCTTTTTACATTCTTAAAAGGCAGGGCATTATTATTGTTTTTAAGTAAAATCATCCCCTCTGTAGCCGCATTGCGTGATACAGCAGCATGAGCAACAAGGTCGGGATGATACGAATAATGATAGCCTTTGAAACGGGGAGTCTGAAGGATAAATGTAAGAATACGTTCTATGTTCCGGTCTATCACTTTTTCATCTATAGTCTTATTCTTTAGCGCCTTGAGCAATTCGTCACGTTGAGAACAACCGGGCATAAGCAGGTCGTTTCCGGCATTCATTTGTGCTACAGCATCGGCTCCTCCCCACCAGTCGGACATAACCACACCTTTAAAGCCCCATTCATCGCGAAGGATGGTGGTGATCAGGTCGTACCGCTCGGATGTATAGTAACCGTTAAGTCGATTATACGACGACATCACAGTCCAGGGTTGTGCCTCTTTCACCGCAATTTCAAATCCGCGCAGATAGATTTCACGCAGGGCTCGCTGACTGATCACCGCATTGATGGAATTACGATTGGTCTCAATGTTATTGGCGGCAAAGTGTTTGAGTGATGTACCCACGCCGTTCGATTGCAAGCCGCGAATCATCGCTACTGCTATTTTACCTGCAATAAGAGGGTCTTCGGAGTAATATTCGAAATTTCTGCCGCACAACGGGTTTCGCTGAATGTTGATAGCCGGAGCTAACAACACATCCGATCCGTATTCGAGTACTTCGTTGCCCATGGCTTTGCCTACATTTTCCACCAATTCGGTGTTCCAGCTCGAAGCAAGTGCCGTAGCCGTTGGAAAGGCCGTACAATAATATGTTTGTGCCTCATTTTTAGGCCTGGCTTCAATGCGCAAGCCGGCAGGGCCATCAGCGAGTACCGTAGCGGGAATGCCCAAACGCGGAATATCCCACGTGCGACCCGCAGACCCGGGCACGATCACCGTTTTTTCTCCGGTAGCAGGATTGGTCCAATTTGCGTCACCGAGTCCCATCAACAGATACACCTTTTCTTCGGGAGTCATGGCCGCAATGATGTCAGCGATTTTATCCTTGCCAAGTTGTGGTACCCTGGCGGTAGACTGGGAAAAGAGCTGAATGGCCAATAGTAAAGTTCCGGCCATTAGAATGATTTTTTTCATACGCTTAGTTGAAAGTGAAAATTTATTTTACAAGGGTAAATTTGCTTTTAAGCGATGCCGCAGAAGAGTTCCCTACAAATACCTCATACTCTCCGGCCTCATTCACTAACTGTGTGTCATTGTTGTATAATTTCAGATCATCGGGTGTGAGTACAAATGTGAGGGTCTTTGTTTCTCCTTTTTTTAGAAATATTTTTTGAAAGCCTTTCAGCTCTTTAACCGGACGTACTACACTTCCCACCAAATCGTGGATATAAAGCTGCACCACCTCTTCTCCGTCATACCTTCCGGAATTTTTAATGTCGACCGTAGCTTCTATGCTACCATCTTTAATCGCCATTTTCCCGGATGAAAGGCGTAGGTTTTTAAGATCGAATGTTGTATAGCTCAGTCCGTAACCAAAAGGATATTTCGGACTATTCTGCAGGTCGATATAGGCCGATACATAAAACTTGTCTTCGTCATTTTTTGAAGGACGACCTGTGTTGTAATGGTTGTAGTAGATGGGAATCTGGCCCTCTGTGCGTGGAAACGACATGGGTAACTTACCGGCCGGATTGTAATCACCAAAGAGAACATCGGCAATGGAATTGCCGGCTTCGGTACCCAGCCACCATGTGTAGAGAATTGCCGGCACATGATCGGACGCCCATTCAAAAACCAGTGGACGTCCTGCATTTATGAGCAGAACTACGGGTTTGCCGGTGGCATACACTGCCTTGAGCAGCTCTTCCTGCACACCGGTAAAACGGATAGAGCTCCGGCTCTTGGCTTCACCACTCATGTTGTAAGGTTCGCCCAACGACATCACCACAACATCGGATTTTTTTGCGACCTCTATCGCCTCATCAAATCCGGAGCGGTCGTTATCATTAGCGTTGCAGCCTTTGGCATAAATGATGGAGACGTCTTTTTCTGCGCGCTTCTTGATTCCATCATACTGGCTGACAATACGGATCGAATCATCCGGGAATGCGATTGACCAGAATCCATGATTGTCGATAGTGGATTTTATAAAGGGACCAATGAGTGCAATGGTTTTGTTTTGGGATGAAAGAGGAAGCAATGGAGTTCCGTTTACAGTGTCGTTTTTGAGAAGAACAATACTCTTTTTGCCGACTTCCCGGGCAATTTTTCGATTATCGGCATTATTGGTCTGGACTTTTTCCCTCTCTTCATTGCAAAAACGATATGGATCGTCAAACAATCCGAGTTCGTACTTTTTTAACAAGATACGTTTTACTGCATCGTCAATCAACGCAACCGGTACTTGTCCTTCTGTAACCAAGTGTTTCAGATAATCCCGGTAACAACGGCTTTCCATATCCATATCACTCCCGGCCACAATTGCCTTGAGTGCTGCATCCGACCGGTCTTTTGCGAATCCGTGCGGAATCATTTCACCAATGCTTCCCCAATCGCTGACGACAAATCCTTTAAAATTCCACTCCTTTTTCAGTTTCTCGCGCAGTATGTAGGCATTACCTGTAGCCGGAACGCCGTTAATATCGTTGAATGAGTTCATCAACGTAGCGACACCTGCATCGACGGCAGCTTTGAAGGGCGGAAGGTATGTTTCGTTAAGCTGACGGAGACTCATATCTACAGTATTGTAGTCGCGCCCGCCGACAGCAGCTCCATACGCAGCAAAGTGCTTAGCACAGGCCATAATAGCATCTGTATTACCCAATCCGCTTCCCTGAAAACCCTTCACACGTGCTATAGCCACTTTTGATCCGAGGTAAGTATCTTCTCCGGCACCTTCCATAACCCTACCCCAACGCGGATCGCGGGCAATATCCACCATCGGGGCAAACGTCCAGTGAATACCGAAAGCCGCGGCTTCTGTTGCCGCGATGCGAGCCGATTTCTGAATCAAAGCCAAATCCCATGAAGCAGTTTCTCCAAGCGGAATCGGGAATGTGGTGCGAAATCCATGAATAACATCCTGCCCGAAAATGAGAGGGATATGCAACCGAGATTGAAGAGCTAACTCCTGCAATTTCCGTGTTTTTTCAACGCCTATCACATTAAGCATCGAACCTACGTATCCTTCTCTGATTTGTTTTTCCTTCTCTCCGTCTTCCGTGATTTTTCCGGTTGCGCCCCAGTCTCCGTTATATTGATTCAGTTGTCCGATCTTTTCATCAAGGGTCATTCTAGATAGTAAGTTATTGACAAACTGTTCTGATGTTTGTCCCGACATAATAACGAAGCAAAAGGAAAACAGAAACAAAGAAATTGATTTTTTCATACGGGAATGGTTTGTTATACTATGTTTATTGTTGAAAAAAATTAGTGAATGATACTCAAAACGAATTAATTTTTTCTAATCAATCGTTGCATATTTGCGTTACCGGTAAACCCGGATGTAGTCGATTGTCATTGACTGAGGGAGACAGGTATCGTCTATAGCTCCACCCCAGTTTC
>CAZFTY010000123.1:0-6691 GCA_964521835.1 uncultured Microbacter sp. | reverse complement strand
TATAGTGGCTTGCGTTGCGCACAATGGTTGAAGCAAGAGTTCCCTGAAATAAAGATTGTGATGGGCGGCGGCTACGTCAATACCGAACTGCGCAGCATCACCGATCCCACGCTGTTCGATTACATCGATTACCTGACGTTCGACGATGGCGAGTTGCCTCTGTTGCGACTGATGGAAGGCGGCGAGATGGTGCGGACGCTCTATCGCAATACTGCCGGTGAGATTGTTCAGGTAAATATGGAGAGCAGGGAGAATATTCCGTTTGCCGAAACGGCAGCACCCGATTACGACGGGTTGTTGCAGAACCGGTATATCAACCTGATAGAGCTGACTAATCCGATGCACGCCTTGTGGAGCAACGGACGCTGGAACAAGATGATGCTGGCGCACGGCTGTTACTGGGGAAAGTGTACCTTTTGCGACGGTTCGCTCGATTATATCCACCGCTACGAACCGGCTCCGGTCGAGACGATTGTCGACCGCATGGAGGCTGTGATGCGGCAAACCGGACAGTCGGGCTTTCATTTTGTGGATGAGGCGGCACCTCCTGCTTTATTGCGCAAACTGAGCGAAGAAATTCTTCGGCGCAAACTGACGGTGAGCTACTGGACCAACGTGCGGTTCGAGAAATCGTATACTCCCGAGTTGTGTTACCTGATGGCGAAATCGGGTTGCATTGCCATCTCTGGCGGCTTGGAAGTGGCTTCGCCCCGCATTCTGAAGATGATTAACAAGGGCATCACCATTGAAACGGCAAGCGAAAGTATGAAGAACTTTGCCGAAGCCGGTATTATGACTCATGCCTATCTGATGTACGGCTTCCCGACCGAAACGGAGAAAGAGACACTCGATTCGCTGGAGGTGGTGCGCGGTTTGTTTGCCAACGGTTGGCTGCAATCGGCCTTCTGGCACCGCTATGCCATGACGGCACATAGCCCTTCGGGGCTGCATCCCGAGAGTGTGGGCGCAAAGCATGTGGCGATGGCTGCCGGCACCTTTGCCAACAATGAAATCCCTTTTACAACCCCTCACGAAATAGATCTCGATTACTATGGAGAGGGATTGAGTCTGGCTACCTACAACTACATGCAGGGTGCAGGTTTCGATCTGCCGGTGAAAAAGTGGTTCGGTCGGAAGCGATAGATGGGGGCAAACGGTTGTTTCCGGGCAAATAAAAAGCCGGAATGAAGCTTTTACCCTCATTTCGGCTATTTATTCCATTGGGAGAAAATATTATTTTTTCTTCAGGTCATCAACTGTTTTTGTCTCTGTTTCGAGTTGATACGATGGAACGTGTTTGGCGTGTTTACCACTCTTTACTTTCTTGGGTTGTTTGTTTCCTGCTGCTCCCATATTAAAAACCTCCTATTTATATAAATAAAACATTGTAGAATATGGAGTCGCGTTCGGTTATGATTCATAGCTGGACAGTGCTCCGCTGTTTTTTTCTGCAAAAAACAGGCCAGTACGAAATAGGCGTAAAATAGTCAGCATCTGCGTCACATTGGCGCGGTAGTGCCAAATGGACAGTATTTGTCAGGAGAAATGGTAGCGGAGTTGTCGATTTTCTCTATTTTTGTGGTCTGAAACAATAATAGGATTGTCCGCAAAATTGACTAATCGGTACGATGTTTCATCAAACCCCTCCCCCGTCCCGGGTACTCCCCTTTGGCTCAAGGGGAGACTAATCGGCACTCGTGGTTGCAAATCAATAAATTGAGATGAAATAGATCATACGGCGGTGTCCCCTTTGGATAAAGGGGACGAGCGTAGCGGAGGGGTTAGAATATGAATTAGGCAATTTTACGGATAATCTGAAAAAAATTCTTTTGTATGGTTTGTCAAACTGAATTTTCCTTGCGTCCCAGGTCCCGCGGTTTTCATCTGGTGACGGATGAAATTGTACGCAATTTGCCGTCGCTGCCCGAAAGTGGGGTGCTGCATCTGTTTATCCAGCATACTTCAGCGGCACTGACCATCAACGAAAATGCCGATCCCGATGTGCAGACGGATATGGGACGCATCTTCGACCGGTTGGTGAAGGAGCGGGAACCCTATTACGAACACACGCTTGAAGGTGACGACGATATGCCTGCACATGCCAAGTCGACGTTGTGTGGAGTCGGATTGATGATTCCAATTACACAACATCGACTTAATATGGGCATCTGGCAGGGAATTTATCTCTGTGAGTTTCGCAATCACGGCGGATCGCGACGTATTGTGGCAACGGTGCTGAGCTGATTTGCCTTTTGTGTGATTATCCGTAAATGTGCTCGTCCCGACCTCTCCCCAACCCCTCTCCCGAAGAGAGGGGCTCTGTACCTGTATGAGTGAGTTTTCTCACATATTTACATATTCACTGTCGTTTTCCTCCTCTCCTTTGATAAAGTCAAATGACCTTTGCAATTAGCAGATTAGCCTTCTCCTTGGGAGAACCAACGGTCAGCGTAAGCTAAGGTGCACGAAGGGCGGATGAGGTTAGAAAAGAATTTCTATTTTTTATCCAACACGCTGAATACACTTTGCAACACGCTGCTTACACGGGCTGTTGGGTTTTCGCGTATCTTCTTCTCTTCGTTTCCTACGGTTATAAACAGACCGTTCAGCGCTTGCTCGGTAACATAACCGCTCAGGTCGGTGTTTACGGTGGTAAGACCGGCTGCTGAACCTACAAACGATTTTGCTATTTTGTTGTAGGCCTGAGTAAGCTTTGTCCACGATTCGGTGGTAGACATGGTGCCGACTAAATCTTTGTTGAGCGAAGCCTCTACTTTGGGTTTGTAAGCTGCCGTAAGCTGTGTGGAAGTGCTCTTTTGCAGGTAGTCGGTAGCGCCGGTTTTGCTCGATCCGAACAGGATGGAGGTGGCATCGGCAATGCTCATGGAGGTGATGGCGTTGACAAAGATCGGCTTGGCTTCACCCGCGGCATCTTCGGCAGCCCGGTTCAGCCTTACGATCACATCGTTGAGCAGGCTTTGTCCGCCGGGTACCATTTTGATATTGTTTACCATCGGATCGGCCTCTTTGGGAAGCATAATCTTCAGGGCTTCATTGCCGAAATATCCATTCTCTTTGTTGAGCGTGAGTACCGCGTTGGTTACTCCCACGGTCAGCGCCTCCTTCAGACCCGAAGCCGCCGTGCTGTTTGTTATTGTTGGAGCCGCAGTTGTGGTGGCAGCTTTCGTTGTTGTCGTTGTTTTTGCCTTTGTGGTGGTTTTTGTTGCCGTGGCTTTCTTTGTTACTTTAGTGGTCGCTTTCAATGAACAAAACGGAATGCCGGCAATAAAGAGGCCGACTGTTGTAAACGCAAGGAGTTTGTAAACTGTTTTCATTTTTATCTGTGTTAAGAAGTAGGTGTTGGTTCTTATTGAAGTTACTTTGATTTTTATTTTTTGACCTCCCCACCCTCCAAAGGAGGGCTATAACATTGTGAGATACATAAAATATTCTCATTTTGTGACCAAATTCCTCCCAAACACCTACTCTTTCTGCTTTCCCTCTCCATTTTGGAGAGGGTGGCCGAAGGCCGGGTGAGGTCGGTGGGGTCTGTAGCAAAAAATGTAGACACAATGCTTGTCTAAAGAAAAATTAAGACGAGTTTATTTCAAAATTTTGTTTTCCGGAAACAAAGATAAAAATATTTTGCCCGAATTGATAATGGTAAGCGTTTGCAATGATCGGTGAAAGATAATATTATGCAAATTAGGGGTATGTGACACCTGTTTTTTGTGTAATTTTGCACCCTCGTTCGGGCGGAGTCCCGAACCGGCTAATAGAAAGAAAAAATATGGGTATAGAAAAGGGATTGTTTCAACGTACGGAATTGTTGCTCGGTGACGATGTAATGGCGCGTATGGCCAATGCACGTGTGATTATCTTTGGAATAGGCGGAGTGGGGAGCTGGTGTGCCGAGAGCTTGGTGCGAACCGGTATCCGGCATCTGACCATTGTCGATTCCGACCGCGTATGCGTGACCAATATCAACCGGCAGTTGCACGCCACCACGAAAACTGTCGGGGAGGTCAAGACCGAAGTGTTGAAAAAACGGTTGCTTGAGATTAATCCCACCGCCGAAATAACGGCGATTCAGCGCATCTATAATGCCGAGACTTCCGATTCATTCGACCTATCTTCGTACCATTTTGTAATCGATGCGATCGACAGTCTGGAGAGTAAAGCACATCTGATTCGTACCGTTACCCGTACCAACACCGTTCTCTTCTCTTCTATGGGAGCCTCCCTTAAATTAGATCCTACCCGCATCAAGGTGGCCGAATTCTGGAAGGTGCAGGGATGTCCTCTGGGAGCTGCTTTGCGCCGGAAAATCCGGAAGGGAGAATTGCCTGCTAAAAAATTTCTGTGTGTGTATAGCGACGAATTGCTTCAAAACCGGGGCAAGAAAGCGTCGTGCGGCACCGAAAAATGCCTTTGTCCCAAAGCGGAAATTGGCCCCGGCGATCCCGATTTGGTAAATCACGAATGGTGCAGCCTGAAGGCGCAGATTAACGGAACGACGGCGCATATCACGGCTATTTTCGGCTTTACACTTGCCGGATTGGTGGTGCAGGCGATTAACAACGAGCAGCACGCTGTTAGCAAAATTCAGGAATCAAACTAATTATTGTCTGATGTAACCTTCTGTTAGATAAGGAGGTCGTCTCGATTTTTTCAACGATACAGATACTTCAATATAATAAACCGCTTTAGCCGCTTTTGTATTTCGACATGTGTCTTACCTACGGTACTTTTTACCTGATGTATTAACTATTTTCTATAAACCTGTCATGCCGATGGCATTTTAAGTCCCCTCGGGACAATAGGTTTATAAAAAAACGAACCCCACATAAAAGAAAGTACCGTAGGTACGACACTTTGCTTCAATGTATAAAGTAAGTTGTTGTCCGCTATTTGCCAATAATCTTTCTGCTGTTCATTGTCCGAATAAAAAATAGCACTACCTTTGTCTTCGCATTGGTTCTCCATGCTGCATTCACGGCTGGAGATGAAAAGGGAATCAGGTGAAAATCCTGAACAGACCCGCTACTGTAAATTCCATGCAACGTTTTGGCGCTACTTTAGCCACTGTTTCCGGTAAGCAGTAACAGTATTCAGTATGCAGTGTATACTCACTCGCAACTCACTACTCACTACTCACTACTTAAAACGGGAAGGCTGTCCGAAACGGGAATAAGTCAGGAGACCTGCCATGCAGATCAATTGTTTAGGCTTTCGAGGAAAAGGCTTGTAAACCAACGAGAAAAAAGACTCCCCGGTACACAGAGATGATTGCTTAGGCACATTGCTAACGCTGTCGTTTCCGGCTTTGTCTTCTTTCAAATCATTTTATTTCTCCTAATGATTGTTGCGTGAGCTTCTTCTTTTTCAATGAAGCAGATACCACAGATTGTCTCTTGTGTTGATACGGTCTGATAAAATATTTTTGTTTAGTGTTGATAGGTTGTTTGTTGTGAAACAGATACTTATCGTCCCGGATATTCCGGGGTTAAAAAGGAAAGGATGCTTAACCGGCATCCTTTCCTCTGTTTCACAAGGTAATTTCTGTTCCGTTTTGGTTGTTGTGTATCCATGCCGGTCTATTCCGCGACTCAATAAAAATGTGTAATTTTGGAAAGCAAAAGAATTGGTACAAAATAAGCTCTATGATATGCAGTTGACGCATCTTTCCATATTAAATTATAAGAATGTAGAACAGGCCGATCTGTCGTTTTCGCCCAAAATCAATTGTTTTATAGGAAATAACGGGATGGGAAAGACCAACCTGCTCGATGCGATCTATTACCTCTCATTTTGCAAAAGTTTTACCAACTCCATCGATATGCAAAACATAAGGCACTCTGCCGACTTTTTTGTTTTGCAGGGAGCCTATCAGCGGGGAGGAAGTGAAGAGGCTGTCTATTGCGGGTTGAAACGGAGGCAGAAGAAACAGTTTAAGCTCAACAAAAAAGAGTACGAACGGCTGTCCGATCATATTGGCTTTTTACCGTTGGTCATTATTTCGCCCGCCGACAGCGCGCTTATCCGTGAGGGCAGCGACGAACGGCGTAAGCTGATCGATAGTGTTATTTCGCAATATAATAAACGGTACCTTACCGAACTGATCCGATACAATAAAGCGTTGCAGCATCGCAATATGCTGTTGAAGGGCGATATGCACGATGCGCTGGTGTACGATATCTGGGAGGATCAATTGGCTGAGGCGGGTAGTTATATTTATGAAACACGTAAGGCGTTTGTCTCTGAGTTTATACCGATTTTCCAGTCGCGCTTTCAGTATATTACCTCAGGAAACGAAACGGTGAGTATTGCCTATCAGTCGCAGTTGGCTGACCGCGATTTTCGGGAGGCCTTGCAACGTTCGCGCGAGCGTGACCGCATCATTGGTTTTACTACCGTGGGTATCCACAAGGACGATCTGGAGATGCTGTTGGGCGATTATCCCATCAAGCGGGTGGGGTCTCAGGGGCAGAATAAGTCGTTTCTGGTTTCACTTAAATTTGCCCAGTTCGATTTCTTGAAACGGGCTTCCGGCCTGACTCCGTTGCTTTTACTCGACGATATTTTCGATAAATTAGATGCGCAACGGGTATCCCGCATCATCTCGTTGGTATCGGGCGATGCTTTCGGGCAAATCTTTATCACCGACACTAACCGGGAACACCTCGATCAT
>CAZFTY010000122.1:0-6787 GCA_964521835.1 uncultured Microbacter sp. | reverse complement strand
AAGCCGTTAGGACCATTCGTTTATCAACGGCACAATCCGTTTTCATATAAACCCGGAGGTTTTGTGTTGGGCGCCGGACACGGCGGCACATTCAAAGACAATTACGGAAACTACTGGCACATAGCCACCTGTATGTTGTCACTCAGAGAAACGTTTGAACGTCGTATCGGGTTCTATCCGGCAGGGTTCGATAAGGAAGGTACTTTGTTTGCCAATACTGCGTTCGGCGATTATCCCACCACTATTCCGCGAGCTTCCGAAGATCATGCGAAAGGTAACTTTACCGGCTGGATGTTGCTGTCGTTGCACAAAAAGGTGTGGGCGTCGTCATCCGACAGTATTTACCTGCCCGAAAATGCGGCTGATGAGAACATGCGGACGTATTGGGCTGCCGCCACCGGCAATCCAGGAGAGTGGTTTGTTATGGATTTAGGCGCTGAAAAACAGGTTAATGCCATTCAGGTCAATTATTATGAACACAAGGCAAACCAATGTGGCAAAGCTATGGATGTGTATCATCAGTACAAGATTTTTGCATCGCCCGATGGCAAGAACTGGCAATTGGCGGTGGATAAAAGCAATAACGATCTTGACGTTCCTCACGACTATGTGGAACTGAAGCAACCCCTGACAACACGTTACCTGAAAATTGAAAACGTTCATTCGGCAAGCGGTAATTTTGCGTTGATGGACTTCCGGGTATTCGGCAAATCCGAAAGACAAACACCTGCCGAAGTTAGTAAATTTGTAACCGTAAGAGACAAGAAAGATACCCGCAATGCAATGATAAAGTGGCAAGCTGTAGCCGGAGCCTACGGTTACAATATTCGCTTTGGAATAGCTCCGGATCAGCTTTACAACTGCATTACAGTGTATGATGCAACTACATACGACATGAGAGGTCTGGATAAGGGCACCAGCTATTGGTTTGCTATTGAAGCATTAGGCGAGAGTGGGGTGTCACTGCTGTCAAAACCGGTTAAATGCCAGTGAATATGAGAAAATTGAGTTTTTTATTAGCCATTATCATTATTGTTGCCTCATGTGGCAAAAATAATGAACCGGTTGTGCCGGATGTTACTTCATTGTCTGTTGTTAGTGTGCAGATCAACGGCTCTTCATTAACTAATAATGGAAATTTTCATGGCGTTGCCGATGGTGTTCAGGTTGCAAAGATCGTGTTCAATAATACAGTCGATCCCGGCTCCATCGTTACCTCCGCCTTGTCGTTCGGAGGTACAATCGGTTCAAACTACAAGGCTACGCAAGGCGATAATAAACAGACTATTGTTTTGACATCTACTGCTTTGGCAGCGCCATTGACATCGTTTACATTTTCAATAAATACAGGAGTTAATCTTGGAGGGAAAATTGTGACCGGTTTCTCGTCGCAATATACGACCGCCATCGATAGTACTGCCAAATTCCCAACTCTTTCGGATAATGATCTGCTGACATTGATACAGCAGAAAACCTTGAGTTATTTTACCGACTATGCTCATCCGGTGTCGGGTATGGCACGTGAGCGGCTCGGTTCGGGTGAGACGGTGACCACCGGAGGTTCCGGCTTCGGGCTAATGGCAATACTGGTGGGTATCGAAAGAGGTTTTCTTACACGCTCTGATGGTTTTTCGCGCATCAATAAAGTGGTTAATTTTCTCAATACACAGGCCGATAAATTCCATGGCGCGTTTCCGCATTGGATGAACGGAACAACAGGAAAGGTAATCCCGTTCAGCACGAAAGATGATGGGGGAGACTTGGTTGAAACAGCCTTTATGATGCAGGGATTGTTGACAGTTCGTGAGTATTTCAAAAACGGGAATTCAAGCGAACAGGCAATGTGCGATACTATTCAAAAATTGTGGCAAAATGTGGAATGGGACTGGTATCGCCAAAGCGGACAGAACGTCCTTTACTGGCATTGGTCGCCCGATTACGGCTGGGCAATGAATATGCCTATAACAGGCTATAATGAGGCTTTGATAGTGTATATACTGGCGGCTGCATCTCCAACTCATTCAATACCCAAAGAGGTGTATACTAATGGCTTGGCTAAAAATGGTGGAATAACGAATGGAAAGACGTTTGAAGGAACAATCTTACCCTTGGGAAGCGACTACGGAGGCCCGTTGTTCTTTACGCATTACTCTTTTTTAGGGCTCGATCCGCGTAACCTGAGAGACCAATATGCCTCTTACTGGCAACAAAATACGGCTCATGCCAAAATTAATAATCTGTACTGCATTCGAAATCCGGGAGGCTATTATGGTTATAGCGCAGACTCTTGGGGATTGACGGCAAGCGATATTCCGAACGGATATTCTGCAAGTTCGCCCACCAATGACTTAGGTGTGATTGCACCAACAGCAGCCCTTTCGTCCATGCCTTACACACCTAACGAAAGCCTCCGTGCTGCACGTTTTTTCTATTATATGCTGGGAGACAAACTCTGGAGCAATTACGGCTTTTACGATGCATTTTCGCTTAATACCCCTTGGTTTTCAAACTCATATCTGGCAATTGACGAAGGACCGATTGTGGTGATGATAGAAAATTACCGTACGCAGTTGCTTTGGCATCTATTTATGCAAAACAGTGATATTCAGCAAGGTTTGACAAAGCTGGGCTTTACTTATTAATGCTTGGTTTGTAGTGTTTTCGACAGATAATCGCTCAACACCCTGAAGCGAAAGAGTGCAAGGCCAACAAGGCAAATTATGGCGCAACAAATGAAAGCAAGCGACAAGGAGGTGTGCTCGGATATGAACCCGATCAGGATCATACCGGCACCCATTCCGAGGTCGAGCGCCGTGTAAAGGGTAGAGTTGGCAGCTCCGCGGTGAGCCGGTTCTGCTACATTGTTGACCATCGTTTGAAAAACCGGGAAAACCACTCCGTTGCCAAAACCGATCAGAATGGCCGATATGAAATATCCGAACGGATTTTTCAATAAAGCCAACACTGCAAACCCCAGAATATCAAGTATGAGGCAAAAGGTGAGAATAACAGCAGGCCCGCTTTTGTCAAAAGTTTTGCCTACTGTAATTCGCGAAATAGCTATCCCGGCAGCAAAGACCAGAAAAAACAGGGAGGTGTCATGTACGCCGACTTCCTTTCCGTAAAGAGCGACAAACGATAATAAACCTCCGTAAGCAGTCATTATAATCAATAAATTAATCGAAGGCAATACCGCCCTCGGTTCGAAGAGATTGTGAAGGTTAAAGCTCATATTGTCGGCATGAGGAATATTTTGTGGTATTTTGACAATGCCGGCACAAACAATTGCGATAATGGATATGGCAAGCATTCCGGCAAACATAAGCAGGTAGCTTCCATGATGTACAAGCAACAATCCGATTACTGGTCCTACGGACATGCCGAGGGTGGTGGACAGCGTATAAAAGCCGATACCTTCGCCTCTTTTTTCATTAGGAATGATGTCGACGGCGACGGTTGACCCGGAAATGGTGGAAATGCCCCAGCCGAGCCCTTGCATGAAGCGGAGTACCGTGATTAATGCAATAGAAAGGGCAAACATGTAGCCGATAAACAGTGCCGAATAGAGCGTTAATGCACTGACGAGTATCATCTTTCTTCCGAATTTATCAAGGGCAAAGCCAGACACCGGACGAACCGTCACCGAAGCGATGGTATAGGCAGCCAGCACAAGCCCGATTGCACTTTTGTCGGCATGAAGACTGTCGGCTAAATAAACCGGAAGGGTGGAAATGAGCGAATAATAGGTAATACACAACAGGAAATTCGACATGGTCAATAAAATGAAGTCCCTGTTCCATAATGTTTTATACATCTTTTTTGCTTCTTAATCTGAGTTTGCAAAGTTACTCGTCTTATGAACAGAGTGTTATTGAATAAGAATATAATTAGCGTTTTTTTAATTTAGAACCGGATAGTTCCAAATTACCAAAATGATTTATATTTGTAGCGTTATTTAGTCCTGATCAATAATGGTTTCGAAAGAAAAAATCAGGCAATATTTCAACCTTATTCACCATGCGTTATATTCCATTGTGCAAACAAATCACCGCACTCTATTTTCTATTTCTTGTTTTTCTTCCGCTCTCTGCTGAAGGGGCAGAATTTGCTCCGGTAGTCACCAATTTTACCAAAAAGGAATACAAAGCAGCTAATCAGAACTGGGCTGTGGCACAGGATGCTCACGGGTTTCTCTATTTCGGCAACAATAATGGTTTACTGCGTTACGACGGAGCCGCCTGGGAACTTTTTCCGGTGCCCGGCAACCGCGTGGTTCGCTCCGTATTACCTGCTGCTGACGGATGTATCTATGTGGGTTCGTTTGAAGAGTTTGGATATTTTCAGCCGCTTTCTACCGGTGAATTACGTTACCATTCTTTATCGCAGCAACTTCGCAATTACAAAATGCAAAATGATGAAATATGGACAATTATCTCGTGCCGGGGTAAAATCTATTTTCAATCGTTTGCTTCCTTTTTTGTATTCGATGGCAAGCAGATAACCGGACATCGGATGTCGGGCACTTTCCTGTTTTTCAATCAGTATCGCAATAATATATATTCGCATGTCGATGGAAGCAGTCTTTGCCGCTACGATCCGGCAAAAAATAAATTTCATCCCGTGATAGAAGGAGAATGTCCGAAATCGTCAATAACGGCCGTATTGCCTTACGATGCTACAAAAACGTTGTTGGTAACGACTCACGACGGACTTTTTATTCTGGAAGGAAGTAGATGTAAAAGATTTGAAAGCCAGGCTAATGAGTTTCTTATAAAAGCCAATGCCAACAGGGCGATTGTTACCGGCGATTCGGTGTTTGTTATCGGTACGATTCTGGATGGGGTAGTGGCGGTCAACAAAGCCGGGAAAATATTGTGGAAGCTCAACAGTACCAACTTTTTACAAAACAATACTATTCTGGGAATATATTGCGACAGGGCAAATAACATTTGGCTGGCATTGGATAAGGGGATCGCTTTTGTGCGTACCGGCAGCAGAGTGAAATACGTTACCTCGTTTCAGCCCTCCATTGGAGCCGTTTACGGACTTGACAAGTATGGCTCGGACATTTATATTGGCACTAATCAGGGCCTGTATGCCGGAAAAATAGGCAGCTTGCGCGAAGATGATAAAAATGTGAATGTTTCGCTTGTTTCCCGTATCAAGGGGCAGGTGTGGGATTTGAAACGTTTTGGCAATCAGTTATTTTGTTGCAATAATGAAGAAACCTATTGTTTGACCGGTAATAGCATCAGCATTGCAGCTCCGGTTCATGGAGGGGTTTGCATTAAGCAGGGAATTATCAACGGTCAGGAAGTTTTGGTACAGGGCACCTACACGCAACTTTGTATTTACCGGAAAGATACCAGAGGACAATGGGTGTTTAGCAATGTAGTAGACAATTTTATTAATCCGATCCGCTATTTGGAAATCGATTATCAGGGAACTATTTGGGCTGCCCATTTCCATGAAGGGTTGTATCGCATTGTACTCGATCGCGACCTGCGACATGTCCGCGAGCTGAAGAATTACAGTTCACTCAGCGGTAAAATGCACACTTCAATTAATGTGTTCAAAGTGGCTAACAGAGTGGTATTTACAGATGGAGAAAAATTCTACACATTTAATGACCTGACCAAAGAAATCATTCCGTTTCGGGTATTGAACGCAGGCTTACGTAGTTTTGCCTCGTCCTACCGTATTGAGCCTTTTCGCGATAATATCTATTGGTTTATCCGTGATGATATGGCGGCTTTGGTACAGCTGGAAAATGAAAAAGTGAAGGTATTAGACGTGGTGAATTACAGTTCTTTTCCCAATGAGAATGTGGATAAAAATCAGAGCATTGTTCCGTTTTCCGCTTCACAGTGCATGATTTGTCTTGAAAACGGACTTGCTCTCTATAATCTTAACGAGCACCAATCCAAATCCGGAATTCCATTCAAATTGTGTTTGAAAAGCGTTACGGCTTATCGTGCCGATAATTCGGGAGTACAATCAATTGCGTTAAGTGAACCCGATGCTTTACCGTTTGCCTTCAATAGCCTTCAGATTACCATCGCTTATCCCAATTATGGCAAAATTGAGAATGTTAGATTCCGTTACAAATTAGATGGTTGGGATAAGAAATGGAGTGATCCTAAAAATTCGGTTGTACAGGAATACGTTCGTCTGCCATACGGAAAATATTGTTTCAGAGCTGAAGTTGTAGCATCTACCGGCGAAGTGATAGATAGGTTGGCATATGATCTGGAAATTTTACCTCCGTTTTATTTGAGCGTGTGGGCTAAAATTATTTATTTACTGCTGCTCGTTGTTTCAATAAGGGTTATGTATCGGTTAATTAAAACTGAACAGGCAAAAAAGAGAGATAAAATAGAGCAGAAGCACATAGAACTCCGCCGTCAGGAAAAAGAAAAAAGCGAGCAGCAAATCATGAAACTGGAAAAGGAGAAGCTGGAAACCGAAGTGATGCTGAAGAGTAAGGAATTGGCCGGATCGACCATGTCCATTATCAAGAAAAATGATATTCTGGTTCGTATCAAAGAGGAACTCACACTTCAGAAAGAGCATCTGGGCAGCCAGTATCCGAAAAAATATTACGATAAGATAGTTCACTTTATTGATGAGAATCTATCATCGGAAGATGATTGGGCTATTTTTCAATCTAATTTCGATCGTATTCATGAGAACTTCTTCCGAAATCTGCATACCCGTTATCCAGAGCTAACTTCCAATGACTTACGCTTATGTGCCTATCTTCGCCTGAATTTATCGTCCAAGGATA
>CAZFTY010000121.1:0-6787 GCA_964521835.1 uncultured Microbacter sp. | reverse complement strand
GTACAAGGTTGGTGTAAACATCGATCAGAAACTCGGCAACAAGACAGCGCTTATCGTTGGGCTCACCTATAATTTTCTTTCAACCGACACGCGTAGTTCCTATTACAGCACGACATATTCCGACATGGCACATTATTCATTTACAAACCACACCTACAGCCGGTATAACCTGAAAAGTTGGTTGGGTGTGAAAGTGGGTTTGCGTTTCTTTTAACGCAGATTCCTGATATTCGATCCGACAAGAGAGAGATTGCCTCCTGATTGACAAGAGGCGGTCTCTCTCTTTTTCGTTCACACGCAAACAATTGCGATCCCGGCAAAAATCGTTACTTTTGCAACAAAATTGTATCTATGCGTATTGATATTGTTACCGTTCTGCCAGAACTACTGGAAAGTCCTTTGAATCATTCGATTGTAAAGCGTGCCCAAGACAAAGGTTTAGTCGAAATAGAGGTGCACAATTTACGCGAATACTCGAACGACCCGAAACATCACCGTGTCGACGATTACGCTTTCGGTGGCGGTGCAGGGATGGTTATGCAGGTAGAACCGATTTTCAGGGCCATCACGGCGCTAAAAGAAAAATATGCATACGAAGAGGTAATTTACACCTCTCCCGATGGGGAGAAGTTCAGCCAGCCGCTGGCCAACAGGCTATCGATCGGAGGCAACCTTCTGATCCTGTGCGGACACTACAAGGGCATCGATCAGCGCGTACGCGATCACCTGATTACCAAAGAAATATCTATTGGCGATTACGTTCTGACCGGAGGTGAGCTGGCTGCCGCGATAATGACGGATGCTATCGTTCGCCTTATTCCGGGCGCAATCGGCGACGAACAGTCTGCCCTCTCCGACTCGTTTCAGGATAACCTGCTGGCACCGCCGGTTTACACCCGACCGGCTGAGTTCAACGGCTGGAAGGTTCCCGATATTTTACTTTCGGGGCACGAACGGAAGATACAGGAATGGCAACTGCAACAATCGATCGAACGCACCCAACGCCTCCGACCCGATTTGCTCGACTGATGGTACTGGGATATTTGGTTTTCGTCAACCTGTTGAGCGGGTTGTTGTTCTGGAAAGACAAACGGGCCGCGAAAAACGGATCGTGGCGGGTTCCGGAAGCACAGCTGCACTTGATGGAATTGCTGGGAGGCGTATTTAGCAACTGGCTACTAATGTATGCGATACGTCACAAGAACAAGAAATTCAGTTATTATGCCATAACATACCTGCTACTCATTGCATGGATAGCAGTACTGGTTTATTTTCCCAAAAATAGTACTATCAATGGTTTGTTATAAGATATATTTTCTCGCAAAACTTGTCCCGCAAATACGGGAGTCGCAAAGAAAAGCTTTCGGTTTTTCTTTATAGCGTCTTAATTCTATAAGTACTGTGCGTCTCTGCGCCTTTACGTGAGAATATAAGTCGCAGAAAAAAACGATAAATCATTTTTTTCTATCTATTAATTTGATTTACTACAACGCAAGTGATTTTGTAACGAAGCGTTAACTATAACAAGCAAAAATAAACACAATGATAAAAACAGGAATTATAGGAGGTGCCGGTTACACGGCCGGAGAGCTGCTCAGGTTACTCATTAACCACCCGGAAGCAGAAATTACCTTTGTGCATAGCGAAAGCAATGCCGGCAACAAAATTACGGCCGTCCACAGCGGTTTGCTGGGAGAAACCGATCTGGTCTTTACCGATAGTCTGGCACTGCTACCCGCTATCGACCTGCTGTTTTTCTGCACGGCACATGGCGATACAAAGAAATTCATCGACAGCCACGAACTACCGGCCAACCTGAAAATTATCGACCTATCGACCGATTACCGGGCCAAACGGGCCGATCACGATTTCGTGTATGGTCTGCCCGAACTCAATCACGACGCGATTGCACAGGCGCAGCACATTGCCAACCCCGGATGTTTTGCCACAGCCATTCAACTGGCGGTATTACCGTTGGCAAAAGCAGGTTTGCTGAACGAAGTTCATGTAAATGCCATCACCGGCTCGACCGGTGCCGGTGTCAAGCCCGGAGCAACCACACACTTCAGCTGGCGCAACGATAACATTTCGGTTTACAAAGCGTTCGAACATCAGCATCTCGGTGAAATAAAGCAATCGATTAACCAGCTACAGGCTTCGTTCGAGAGTCCGATAAACTTTATTCCCGTTCGTGGTGATTTTGCACGGGGCATTTTCGCAACCGTATACACCGAGTGTAACATTTCGCTCGAAGAGGCTCAAAAGCTATACAACGATTTCTATGCGGAACATCCGTTTACTATTGTTAGCGACAGCAACCCGGATCTGAAACAGGTTATCAACACGAATAAATGCCTGCTCCACGTTGAAAAGCATGGCAATAAGCTGCTCATTATCTCAGTCATCGACAATCTGCTGAAAGGCGCATCCGGGCAAGCCGTTCACAACATGAACCTGCTTTTCGGTCTGCCCGAAAATACCGGACTGAAATTAAAACCGGTAGCCTTTTGATTTACCGCGTAAATTCAAAAATAAAACCCCGAAGATGCAGGCTGCTCTCTTCGGGGTTTTATTTTAATAACTTCTATCGGAAGATTTTTCCGGCTTTTTTATCAGTTCTCGGGGCTTCTGCTTATCAAGCGGCAACCCGGCAGGGTCCCAATCCTGCTCGATATCGAAATTGGCACGCAGGGTAATTTTAGAGGGGAAATAGTACACCTGTTCGGGATCACGTTTTTGTTTGTAATTTCCGGTATCCCATTGACCGTTATCGTTGGCATCGATATACATTCGCAAGTAATAATCCTCCGGCATCAAATAGCTAAACGTGTTCTGCGTCGGTTTGGCTTTGAGTGTTTTTATTACCTCGTCCCTGTTGTTGAGTAACTCCAATACCGTATGCTCCGTAAAAGGCAAAAGATTAATTATCAGCGAAGAGTACTCTTCCAACGCCCTTATTTTGAACGATTGCTTATAAGCGGTATTGGGCAATCCCTTCCAGTTGGTAAACATGGCTGAATCGATCTCCAGCTTATAATGCGTATCCGGTTTCCATGCATACGCGATGGAATAGGCCATTCCCACATCATCATCCCGTCGGAGGCGAACCGCCGTCGGTTTCCAAACCGTATCGACCTTCACAAAAAGATGCAACCGGGAAGAGTCTATCCGAATGACCGGAGATTCAAACCTGAAACGGATCGGCTTGTCAATATCCATATCAGGCATCAGGTTAGAGGCAATATTCCATGTCTCAACCTGTTTCTTAACCTCTTTCTTACCTTTGCTCTTGGCGTTAGCCAACGATCGTTTGGGATGAAAGAACTTGAACAGAAGCGTATCGGTTGTCGACACCAGCTTGCCTACCGAATCCGATTTGTTATACGTCAAAGCCATTTTCAGCGTGTCCATCTTTGCCGCGACCGTATCGCGCATCCAATACACCAACGTATCGTTTTTCAGACTACGTTGCAACAAAGGCGGTTTTTTCCATGTAAAATTGAGCGGTTTGAGTACCGGAAGCGTATCATTTCTGGCACCAAAAACGAGTGTCAGTTTGTCTTGCTCAGATCGTTCGCTCTTTAGCAACCGTTGACGCAGAAACTCCTCTTTGTAGTATCGCAACACCAACGTATCGGGCAAAAAACGGACATACGGCACCTGCTTAATCGTATCTATCTTCATCGAATCGGTACGGATTGTATCGTTCCGCACATCCATTTTGAAGGAGGTGTGTACCGGTTTCGGATAAACGGCGACCCCTTCGGCCGGCTGATCGAAATAGAAATTACCGTTCTGATCACTCAGGGCAAAAACCCGGTAATTGCCATCGTGAATACCCCGGATGATAAAAGTTCCTTTTTCTCCCGATTTTGCCACACGCAATAACGGAATGTGTGTAAAGGCAGAATCGCTCAAATTCTGATGGATTCCGGTTAACACATTCGGCACCGGATCGAGTGTATGCGCATCTAATACGGTACCCGCAATCTGCATCGTATCGATAGAGGCGCCGGTCGAAAAGCTGAAAGCAAAATTATGCAGTATATTTTTCTCATTATTATCGGCCAAAGCATCGCCAAAATCGATTGTGTAAGTTGTATTGGCCTTCAGCGAATCGTTCAACACGATAGAGACGCGTTTGCCGATAGCTTTGATCGAAGCCGGTTCGATTTGAGCCGGCGAAATCACCACCTTCTCCGTCGGATTCGTCAACTGCACGAACTCGTCGAAATAGAGATCGATATGGCGGCTTTTCACATTGACCTGCTCCAAAGAGGGGACACTTCGTTCCAATACCGGAGGTGTAACATCTTTGGGGCCACCGGTAGGCCCGGTACCCCGGTTTGCGCACCCCACCAATAAAAGGCTAAATATAAGGGCAGAAAAGAGTCGGAAATTATTCAATTGCAATCCCATGTAGAAAGGAAAAAACAGCGTAATTAATTAAAGCACAAAAATACGAATGTTTTTCGATTTCCGGTGATTGATTGCACGGACAGATGGCTTTTATTAACAGGAGAGAAAAACCGGTCTCCATTTCGCCCAAGACGGGTACAATAAGGAAAAAGCCGACGGGGTTGTTTTTTCTTAATATTAACATCGTCCACGTTAGACTTTTTTCTATCTTTGTCTCCTATATTATGAAGATTCGCTGGAAAATAGTATTCATTTCAATCGGCTGTTTATTAGTCGTTTCTTATCTGATTTTTGCCGGTATTTCATTTTCAGACAAACTTTCGTCTGAGGTGTGTCACGGTGTGCAGGTTACTGTGGAGGATAGTTCGCAGATCGGATTCATCACCTCGAAAGAGGTTTATCGTTTGCTTGAGAACCGGAATCTGAACCTGATCGGCCAAACAATGAAACAGATCGACATCAGTAAAGTGGAACGGGAGATAATGAAAAATCAATACATTAGTAAAGTGGATTGTTATAAAACGCTCGACGGAAATGTCAAAATAAGCGTTTGGCAACGAAAACCCATTTTGCACGTAATGACCACAGAGAATTACTATCTGGACAATGATTTTCACAAGATGCCTTTCGTCCCGGGATATTCGACCTACGTTCCCGTTGTTTCGGGCACCGTCAGTCAGGCATACATTCACAATCAATTATTCCCATTCATCCGTTTTCTGCAGAAAGACGAATTCTGGAATGCCCAGGTAGACCAGATTTATGTACAAAACGATTCGACTGTTGAGTTGGTTCCCCGTGTGGGCGATTACATTATCAACCTGGGCGCGATAGACCGATACGAGCAAAAGCTCGGAAAGCTGATGACTTTATACACAAAAGCATTCAATACCATCGGTTGGAACCGCTATTCGTATATCGATCTGCAATACCGCGACAAAGTGATATGTACAAAAAAAACGGATGACCCGGTTCCCGAAAACCCACAGGTAGAAGGTAGCGAACCTATACAATAAGCAAACGACAAAACTATGGATACAAACAATATATACGTTGCCCTGAATATCGGAAGTTCTGAAATTACAGCGATGGCTGCTCAAAAGAACGACGAGGGGCAGTTACGCATCTTAGGAGTAGAAACCGGAACTTCGGAAGGAGTTCGTTACGGAGAAATTATCAATCCAAGTAGTACCAGCGCCGTGGTAAACCGCCTGCTGAAACTGCTGCAAAACCGTATCGGTCGTGAAATCGGACAGGTATATGTAGGGTTAAACGGAAGGTCGCTCAAAACACTTAAAGCCTCAAACGGACGCCAGTTAGACAATAGAACCGAAGTAACGGATATGCTTCTTCACGAAATGATAAGCGAAGTGAAGGAGGCAAAAACTGAACAGGGTGCCATATATGAAGTATACATGCAGGAGACCAAGGTGGATGATGAGATAGAACCCTCACCCATCGGTTGTTTTTGCGAAAAAATTCAGGCAAGTTATCGTGTCATTCTGGGTAAACCCGAGCTAAAAACCAATATCGAACGCTGTATCGACCGTGCCTGCTACGCACTGGCCAATGCCCCGATACAACTCGTTGCCACAGCAGATGCTCTCCTTTCAATCAATGAAAAAGAACAGGGGTGCGCTCTGATTGATTTTGGCGCTCACTGCACCTCACTTGCCATTTTTCATCATGGCTACTTGCGCTATCTTTCCGTAATTCCGCTCGGAGGCAAGAATATCACCAAAGATATCGCCAGCCTCGAACTATCGGAAACCATTGCAGAACAGATCAAACTCCAGTTTGCCAACGCGATCAGGAGCACGGTAAATCCATCGCAACGCATCACCATAAAATCCGAGATACAGGGTCTTGAACCCAAACGCATCCCTTTGCAAACGCTGGCCTTTATTACCGAAGCGCGAGCCGGCGAAATATTGGATCTGGTGCTGGTTCACATCCAAAAATCGGGATTGTATGGCCATCTGGGTGCCGGCATTGTGATTACAGGCAATGCTTCCAAATTGCAAAATATGGATGCACTCATCCAGCAAAAAACACAACTACCGGTTCGGGTCGGAACTCACAGTATCCATTTGGAAGATGGTACTAATGAGCGTTTTCACGACATCAGCTACTCTCCGCTAATCGGATTATTGCTATCGGCCGATACCGATTGCAGCTACAAAGAGGAGGAGAAACCCATTGAAAGCAGCAAACCGGCCAAACAAGCCAAGGAGCCTAAAATAAAACGAAACAACGTGCTTAATAAATTCGGGAACAAATTAGCCAGCGGTTTTGAGAGCTTGTTCAAAGACGAGAATTAAAATGGTTTGCTATTTGCGCGAATAAGAACATTAAAGACTTGCAACAC
>CAZFTY010000120.1:0-6838 GCA_964521835.1 uncultured Microbacter sp. | reverse complement strand
AACCACATGTACAAACTGGGCCCTATTCATCAGGGATTTGTTGAACGGGGAAGCAAAACAGCCAGCGATTCGTACATTCTCTGGCCGGCAAAAATAGGCGCCTTTACATTAATTTCCGGACGACACTATACCCACTGCGACACATCCGGACTTCCATTTTCATATCTCATTGAGCACAAAGATGTTTCATACCTATCTCCGGCAGTAAACCTGCGCAGTATCGGCACAATCCGTGACTCGCAAAAATGGCCCAAGCGCGATGTCCGGAAAAGTAAGAATCTGCTCGATTCGATCAACTACAACCTTTTGAGCCCATTTACCGTGGAACGGATGATACACGGACGAAACCTGCTTCTCACAATGCGGGAAAAAGATGAAACCTGCGCTCTCTACAAATATCAGGGAGTAGAAATAGAGGCCCGTATCTTATCGCGCGGTATTCGTTTATACGAAAATGCTATCTGGAAATTCCTCGGCAACTCACTTATTACCCAGCTGGAAAAAAGTCATAACCCACTTGACGAAAAAGAGATTCGATCCATTCTGAAGATCACACATCCGGAAGGTTGCGGGAAATGGGTGGATATTGCCGGAATGATCTGTCCGTCGGCTGTTTTGAAGGTGCTACTCGACAATATTGAAAATGGCACGGAGAATTCGTTGGAACATATCAGCCGGACATTCAAAACGATTCACGAAAGTTATTACGACTACGAATGGACATGGGCCTACAGCACCCTATCGCAATGGTATGGCAAACGCCCCGACGAGTTTACTCCTCAGGATACAATAGCCGTTATTGAAGAGTGGATGACCGCGGTTTTAAATATGGATCATTGGTTGTACGAAGACGCAAAAAAAGAATTTGCATTGACACAACGTATCGGATTCGGGATTGATGGCGACGAAGAGGCTCAGAAGAAAGATTTTGAAAATGTACGCGGTTCAATGGAAACCGACGATTCGGTACTGGCCATAAAACAGCACATGGCAACCAAAGAGGCTCTCGGCAAACGTATTATCGAACGAATAAAAAAAGAGAACAACCTCGGATAATCACAACACAATGCAACAAAAAAGGTGTCCAAAAACTGGACACCTTTTTTGTTGCATATTCGCTTATAATTATAATTTTGCAATACCTTTTTTGGTAGTTGAAATAATAACTGCCGCAATTTTATATGGATCACCGTTAGAAGCAGGACGACGGTCTTCCAAACGACCTTTCCAGCCATCTTCTACTGTTCCGATAGGAATACGGATAGAAGAACCACGGTCAGAAACACCATAAGAAAATTCGTTGATAGAAGCTGTTTCGTGTTTACCGGTCAAACGTTGGTCGTTGTAAGCTCCGTAAACAGAAACGTGTTCCTGAATGTGTTTTCCGAACTCTTCGCAGATTGCGTCAAATACTTTTTTGTCACCACAAGTTCTCATCAAACCGTTAGAGAAGTTAGCGTGCATACCTGAACCATTCCAGTCAAGATCTTTTCCAAGTGGTTTTGGATGCAATTCAACATAAACACCATATTTTTCAGCAACTTTTTCCAGGAAATAACGAGCAACCCAAATTTGGTCACCTGCATCTTTTGCACCTTTAGCGAAGATTTGGTATTCCCATTGTCCGGCAGCAACCTCAGCATTGATACCTTCAACATTCAAACCGGCTTCCAAACAAACATCGAAGTGTTCTTCAACGATTTCACGTCCGTAAGCCGCTTTAGCACCTACGCCACAATAGTAAGGACCCTGAGGAGCAGGATAACCACCTGCAGGGAAACCCAAAGGCAACTTTGTTTCCAAATCCATCAAGAAATATTCTTGTTCAAAACCAAACCAGAAATCATCATCGTCCGATTCGATAGTTGCACGACCGTTTGATTCGTGTGGAGTTCCATCAGGGTTCAACACTTCAGTCATCACAACATACGCGTTTTTGCGGGTTGGATCCGGGTAGATAGCAACTGGTTTTAACAAAAGGTCGGAAGAACCACCAGTAGCTTGTTCGGTTGAAGAACCGTCGAATGACCATACTTTGCAGTCTTCCAATTTTCCACTAAAGTTGTCTTTAGACATCATTGTCTTTGCTCTCAACGATTGGGTTGGTTTGTAACCATCCAACCAAACATACTCTAATTTTGCTTTCATGTCTTTGCCTATTTTTAATTGCATTTTATTATATAAACTACTGCAAAGGTAGCAAAAAGATTAGAAATGCAAGCATATAATAGCAATTATCTCACAATCCATCCATTTTTAATGTTTTTTATTCTCATTTTGACATGCACAGTAAAACTTTGCAACGATGCCAGACGCTGTATTTACAAGAAATTGAGAGATTTCATGAAGAAAGTGAAAAGCATAAACACAAAAAAGCCGGGAATTGATTTTTTCATCAATCGTCCGGCTTTTCTATCAATTTTCAGTTTTCAACTATATTGAAATCGATCAGGCAAGCAATATCCGTTCAAGTTGAGCCACCCCTTTTGTAGCCGGTTGTTGGATATAAACAATCCGTTTTGAATAGGATGTCTCCACCTCTTTCGGATCTATCAGATAAATAGGAACTCCTTTGGGAACATACTGCAACAAACCGGCAGCCGGATAGACATTAAGCGAGGTTCCGATCACCGCGTATATATCGGCCTGAGCACTCAATTCGGCAGCCTCTTCAATTGCAGGCACCGCTTCGCCAAACCAGACAATAAACGGGCGCAGTTGCCCTCCACGGGGGCATTTATCTCCCAATTGAATGTAGGGAGCATCCGAAGGAAGCTCCACAATGTAATTAGGGTCGTACGTTGAACAGACCTTAGTCAATTCTCCATGCAGATGCAATACATTTTTACTACCTGCCCGTTCATGCAAATTATCAATGTTTTGCGTAATAATCCGCACATCGAAATATTGCTGCAATCGTGCAAGTCCCAGATGCCCTTCGTTGGGCTGAGTATTCAACAACTGACGGCGACGCTCGGCATAAAAACCGAGCACTAACTTCGGATTGCGTTGCCACCCTTCGGGCGTAGCCACATCCTCTACAGGATATTGATCCCATAATCCACCGGCATCCCGAAAGGTACTGATGCCACTTTCGGCACTCATTCCGGCTCCTGTCAGAATAACTAATTTTTTCATCCCAGATATTCAATTAAATCGAACACTGTCAATGAGTCGTTGGCTGATTGATAGCTTTTATTCTTCTACAGTTACTTTTATAATCTTCACATCCTCCACCGGGCGATCAGCCTGACCGGTTTTTACTTTCGATATTTCCGTAACAACTTCAAGGCCTTTTACTACCTCGCCAAAGACGGTATAACCTCCATCTAAGTGAGGAGTACCTCCTACGGTTTTGTATGCCTGACGAATTTCGTCCGTCAGCTTGTAAGTCGGATTTGCATCCACCCTTTTTACGGTTTCGGCATAAATAGAGTCGCGCAAAGCATTCAGTCCGTCCGTATCTTTTGCCAACTGAAGTTCTTTTATCTTTTCAATCTGAGCTCCTGCAATTTGTTGAAAAATACTCCGCTCCTGATTTACCCGTGCCGATTGTTCCACATGATTCAATTCATTTTCAGAGCATGTACGCCCCTGAACGATATAAAACTGTGAGCCGGAAGAGGCTTTTTCGGGATTCACCTCATCGCCCTGACGCGCGGCTGCCAATGCGCCGTATTTGTGAAAAAGTGCCGGATAATGAATCTCGGCCGGGATCGTATAACCGGGTCCGCCGGTACCCAACATCTGGTCGGGTTTCGCGTTTTTCGACTGTGGATCGCCGGTTTGAATCATAAAATCACCGATAACACGGTGAAATAAAATTCCGTCATAAAAGCCCTGTTTGGCTAATTTGATAAAATTATCACGATGCAGAGGCGTTTCATCATAGAGCTTTACGAGAATATCGCCATGATTGGTTTGAATTTTGACCATAGTCGGTTTGTGATTTGTAGCCGCATGAATCATACAGGCTGTAATAAAAATAGTAATTATTAATAAGATTCTGTTTGTTCTCATTTGATTTTCAAGTAAATTTGCCGAAGCATAAGTAACTTACAGAAACTATGTTCGTTTCATCCGTACGAGCAAGTTTTGATGTTTACTTATATTTCTTATTCAGAGAAGGATACCGTTGTCCGAAAAATGGCTATTGCTTCCGATTACAAGGTTCAAATAGAATGTTCAAAATTAAACAAAAATCTCTTAGAGTGCTATTGACAACCACTGCAATTACGGCGGCGGTCATTGGCATTATATTTATTTTGTTGAATTTGAGCTTTGTACAAAATGCTATCCGCAAAAAAATAGTCACCGGTCTGTCGGAAAAGCTCCACACTCGCGTAGAGATCGGTTCGCTCTATTTCGTTCCTTTCTCGGAGCTGAACTTAGGAAATGTCTACCTGGAAGATCAAACCCGCGACACGCTGTTTACTGCACACCGACTAAGTGTGCACCTCGATTTCTGGCGGTTATTCCGAAATGAGGTTGCCATAACATCCACGGATCTCAAACAGCTGAATTTCAATTTAAAAGTCGACTCTCTCGGTAGGACTAATTTCGATTTCGTACTCAAGGCATTTGCCTCGAAAGACACTACAAAATCGAAAACCAAACTCATCTTCAGCGTCGACCGGTTTCGGTTGGCCGACAGCCGGTTTCGCATGACCAACATCGATAAACCGGAGCGCCACCGCACTTTTGACGCTGCTCATCTCGACGTACGGGACATCAATCTGGACTTAACTCTTCACCGGTTTTCGGCGGACTCCTTATCGGCCGACATCCATTCGTTAAGCTTACGGGAAAAATCGGGGCTGACATTGTCGAAATTACAAACAAGCATCAGAGCCAATAAAAAACAGTTGACGCTGGCGTACCTCAACCTGAAAATGCCCGGCAGTGAACTGAAAATGAGGAATATTGTCTTTAACTATAAAACGACAGCCAATCTGAGCAACCTGATGCAAAAAGTGAAGGTAAGTTGTGCCCTGCTGCCTTCTGACATTTCGCCGAGCGATTTTGCCTGTTTTATGCCTCAATTAGCTACGTTGCACGACAAATTCAAACTGACAACGGAACTCAGCGGAACGGTATCCAACTTCCGCTGCAAACAACTGATTCTGACCAGTGACGATCATTTCACTCTTTCCGGCAACTTTGATATAAACGGACTACCCGACATCAACGAAACCTTTATTTACGCCAACGTAAAACAGATGAATGTAAATACCAGCCATCTGCAGGATATGGTCGCGCATCTGTCGGGGAAGCCATTTTTGCTGCCGAAAGAGGTGCAACGACTTGGAAATCTGCGTTTCAACGGCTCGCTTACCGGATTTTTCAGCGAAATGGTGGCCTATGGCAATCTGTCGACCCATCTGGGGAATGTATCGACCGACATCAAGTTGAACTTCAGCCACGATCTGAATAAATTGCAATTCTCGGGTAGCGTAAACGCGCTGAATTTTCGCCTGGGAGAGATGCTCGGCGCATCAAACATGGGCAATATCTCCCTACAGGCCAAACTGGAAGGAAAATCCGAAAAGGGCAAACCGTTTTCAACCAAAGCGAAAGCCATCGTCTCGTCCTTTTCATTCAACAAATACACCTACAAAAACGTATCCATCGATGGGAATTTCGATGGATACAAATTCAACGGTTCGGCCGATATTGCCGACCCGAATATTCGCTTCAATCTTGCCGGACTCATCGACATCTCAAAAAAACGGCCATCTTATCAATTCAGCGCCGATATTCAAAATTTCGCACCGAACAAGCTCAACCTTACAAAAGGGTATCCAACGCTGACGGCAGCGCTGCATATGGAAGCAAATCTGCAAGGCGATTTAATGAAAAATGCCGACGGTTCGGTTATTTTCAACAATATCGTTGTAAAAAACAAAGAGAAAGAGTTCCAGCTCAACAACCTCACCATCAATGCGCTTCCGGCAGCCGAAAACAATAACCGATTGGACATCAATTCCGACCTCATCAGCGGATATGTGCAGGGCAGATTCAATTTTCTCAAACTACCAACTGACATCACTTATATTGCCGCAAGGTACCTGCCATCGTTATGGCACACTTCCGAACAATATGCCGCTTTCAACAATTTTGCCTTTAACCTGAAAATCGATGCCGACCGGGCCGACGAATTATTTTCGACGCTTGACATGCCGGTTCAAATCGAAAATGGAGCGAATATTGAGGGGAATGTCAATTCCGATTCGCGACAGCTCAACTTTACCCTCGACATACCGACACTCACATCGAAGGAGTCTCATTTTTCAAAGTTGCACTTAACCTGTGACAATCCCCGCGACATAATGCAAATCACGGCAAAAGGGATGATGCTCCAAAGCAACAACACGATAATGAATTTGTTTGGCTCCTTTGCCGCTGCCAGGGATTCTGTAAGCAGCCGGTTGATGTGGGATAATAGCGGTAAAGAGACCTATGCCGGAGAGATTGTAACCAAAAGCAGACTGTGGAAAGAGAACAACCAGCTATGGGCTGACACCCGGATATTACCGACACAAATAATCATGAACGATTCGGTCTGGAATATTCGTCCAAGTACGGCAAAAACCGACATGAAGAGCATCTGGATAAATGACTTCAGAATAGAACACAAGCAACAGTATCTCGGAATTAACGGCATTCTATCCTCCCAACCGACCGACAGCCTGAATGTCGATATTCAGGGAATCCAGCTGGAGTATGTCTCTAAGATGCTTCACATGCAGAATCCCTCTCTGAATGGTACGGTTACAGGGAAGGTATCAATCCTGAGTGTATTGAGTCACCCGATTATAAAAGCCAATCTCTTTACACG